>NZ_JAOSHO010000791.1 GCF_025917275.1 Pseudomonas agronomica
TCGCGAGCAGGCTCGCTCCCACAGTTTTGAACTGCGGTTGCAGCTTGAGGGCGGGCGCGATTGTAGAGGTTTCGCGCCGCCTTCCGTTAACGCACTGTCTTCAGCTTGAAGATGAAGCGGTTTCAGGCCGGCGATTGAGCCGGGTGACGAGGCGATCCAGCGCCCACACCACCACCAGCGAAGCCCCCACCAGCGGGAACACCACCGCCAGGGCCAGCATGATGAACACCCCGGTCTTCCACGTCGGCAAATCATGACGCAGTGGCGGCACGCCGAACTTGCCCTGGGGCCGGCGTTTCCACCAGATCACCAGGCCGCTTACGGCGCTGAGCAGGATCATCAGGCAAACCAGCAGCACGAGGATCTGGTTCAGCGGGCCGAACATCTTGCCTTCGTGCAGCATCACCCCGGTTTCGGTGGCGCGGGCGACGACGCTGTAGTGTTCCCAGCGTACATCGGCCAGGACTTTGCCGGTGTATTGGTCCACGTGCAGGGTCGCGTCGTTGCGCGGGTCGTCGGCGAATACGGCGATGGTGAACACGCCCGAGGCGGTCGTTGGGAGCGTGATGCTGTAGCCGGGTTCGACCTTGCGCTCGCTGGCGATATCCTGCACCGCTTGCAGGCCGACGGTCGGCGCGGCGGGGCCTTCGTGCATGCCGCCGTGGGCCGTGTGCTCGGCGTGGTCGCCGGACATCGGCATCGGCGTGTTTTCCACGGCCCACGGCACCGTCTGGCGGTGGGCGTTGTTGAGGCTGCCAGCCTCGACGTCGGACTTGGGCACGTCATTCCACATCGCCGCCGGGAAGCGGTTCCACAGGTCTGCGTATTGCTTGCCCCAGAAGCCGGTCCAGGTCATGCCGCTGAGCAGCATCACCAGCAGGAACGCGGCGCCCCAGAAGCCGACGACCACGTGCAGGTCGCGCCAGAACAGCCGACCGCGGACGTTCCAACGCGGCCACAGCACGCCGGCCGATGATTGCCCGCGCGGCCACCACAGGTACAGGCCAGAGACCACCAGTACCACGCCCCAGCCGGCGGCCATTTCCACCAATCGATCACCCACCGTGCCGATCAGCAACTCGCCGTGGATCGCCCGGGCCATGGCTTGCAGGTTGTTCTTCGCATCCTGCTCGCCAAGGATGTCGCCGTGGTACGGGTCGATGAACACATTCAGTTCCCGGCCCTTGTCGATCACCACGAACTGCGCGCTGCGCTCGGCGTTGACCGGGGGCAAGTATTGTTTGACCTGGCCTTCGGGGTAGGCCTGGCGGACCTGCTTGAGCAGGTCGTCCGCCGCCAGGGCGTGATGGCTGGGCGGCACGTTCAGTAAGTCGCCGTACATCAGTGGATCGAGTTGCGGCTTGAACAGGTAGATGATGCCGGTCAGGGCCAGCATCACCATGAACGGCGCCACGAACAGCCCGGCATAGAAATGCCAGCGCCAGGCCAGGTTGTAGAAGTTCGGTTTCGGTTGGCTCATTGCAAAGCGCTCCGCAGGGCAAATGGGGTTGTTATGTTGTGCGGTCAGTCAAGGTGGAAACGAACCAT
>NZ_JAOSHO010000792.1 GCF_025917275.1 Pseudomonas agronomica
CTCGGCGCCCGAGCCTGACAACCCTCGCAGTCGTTAACTTTTTGGCCATGAAGCGTCTGGTTAAAGCGTGCGCAGTGACAGGCGCGTCCAATCACAGGATAATGCGGCTCTTTTTTCGGCGGCTCGCTGCGTGAGCTGGCTCGATACGTTTCCTTGTTTGGCCGCCATAGCCTGACAATCGTGGAGTGTCTGGTTTGATCGTCTTTCGTTATCTGTCCCGCGAAGTCCTGCTGACCCTGAGCGCCGTCAGCGCCGTGCTGCTGGTCATCATCATGAGCGGGCGCTTCATCAAGTACCTCGCGCAGGCGGCCTCCGGCGCCCTGGACCCGGGCTCGTTGTTCCTGATCATGGGATTCCGCCTGCCGGGCTTCCTGCAGTTGATCCTGCCGCTGGGGTTGTTCCTCGGCATCCTGCTGGCTTACGGTCGCCTTTACCTGGATAGCGAAATGACCGTGCTGTCCGCCACGGGCATGAGCCAGCAGCGGCTGTTTCGCATCACGTTGTTCCCGGCGACACTGGTGGCACTGGTGGTGGCCTGGCTGAGCCTGAGCCTGGCGCCCCAAGGTGCCAACCAATTCCAACTGCTGATCAACCAGCAGGACGCCATGACCGAATTCGACACCCTGGTGCCGGGGCGCTTCCAGGCCCTGCGCGACGGGACGCGTGTCACCTACACCGAGCAGCTTTCGGATGACCGGATCAACCTGGGTGGTGTCTTCATTACCCAGAAAAACCTGTCTTCGGATGCCAAGAAAGACCGCGGGATCTCCGTGCTGGTGGCCGAGAAGGGGCGCCAGGAAATCAACCCGGACGGTAACCGCTACCTGATTCTCGAGAATGGCTACCGCTACGACGGCAAGCCGGGCCAGGCCGATTATCGCGCCATCCAGTACGACACCTACGGCGTGCTGTTGCCCAAGCCCGAGGCCAGCGAAGAAGTCACCGATCGCGATGCGATGCCGACTTCAAGCCTGCTGGGCAACAATGACATCCGCGCCCGCACCGAGCTGCAGTGGCGCTTGTCGCTGCCACTGCTGGTGTTCATCGTGACGCTCATGGCGGTTCCGCTGTCGCGGGTCAATCCGCGCCAGGGCCGTTTTCTCAAGCTATTGCCCGCGATCCTTTTGTACATGGCTTACCTGACCATCCTGATTTCCGCCCGCAGCGCCCTGGAAAAAGGCAAGATTCCACCGGCACTGGGCTTGTGGTGGGTGCATTCGATTTTCCTCGTTATTGGCCTCGGGTTGCTCTATTGGGAGCCCATGCGCCTGAAGCTCGCCAGTCGTCGCAGCGCGCTGGAGGTGGCCCGTGGTTAAACTCGACCGCTACATCGGCAGCAGCGTATTCATGGCGATCCTTGCTGTGCTGGGGATCATTCTTGGCCTGGCGACCTTGTTCGCATTCATCGATGAAATGAGCGACGTCAGCGACACCTACACCCTGGCGGACGTCCTCAGCTACGTATTGCTGACCGCGCCGCGGCGCTTGTACGACATGTTGCCGATGGCCGCGTTGATCGGTTGCCTGATCGGCCTGGGC
>NZ_JAOSHO010000793.1 GCF_025917275.1 Pseudomonas agronomica
CGCAGCCTTCGGCAGCTCCTACGGGGCAGACCGGCGATCAGTCTCTGGCGAGCAACCGTCCCAACCCGTCCAGCAATCGCTGCAACGCGCCCTGGTTGCGGCGCATCACCGCCAATCCCGCCTCGGCCATGCGCTGGGCATCCCGAGGCAACTCGAACAGACGCTGCACCGCCAGGGCCAGGCTTTCGGCATCTTCCACTTCCGCCAAGGCCCCGGCGGCACGCAGTTGCGCGGCAATTTCAAGGAAATTGAACAGGTGCGGCCCGCTGAGCACCGGTTTTGCCAGCGCCGCCGGTTCGAGCAGGTTGTGCCCGCCGTTGGGCACCAGGCTGCCCCCGACAAACGCACTGTCCGCCAACGCATAGAGAAACAGCAGCTCGCCCATGGTATCGCCCAGCAATACCGAGGTCTGCGGGCCGACCGGCTGAGCACTGGAACGCCGGACAGTGGCAAAACCCTCGCGCTCGCACAACTGCGCCACTGAATCGAATCGCTCCGGATGACGCGGCACCAGGATCAGCAACGCATCGGGATAGCTGTCGAGCAATCGCCGGTGGGCGGCCAGCACCACTTCGTCTTCACCCTCATGAGTGCTGGCGGCGATCCACACCGGGCGCTCCACCGCTTGCCATTGACGGCGCAAGGCGCTGGCGCTTTCGAGCAGTTGCGGATCGATGGTCAGGTCGAACTTGATCGAGCCAGTGACTTCGACGGTTTCCGCCCGGGCTCCGAGTTGGCGGAACCGCTCGGCCTCGGCTTCGGTCTGCACCGCGAACAGGTTCATTTGCGCGAGCATCGGCCGAGTCAGCTTGGGAAAGCGCGCATAGCCACGCGCCGAACGCTCCGACAACCGCGCGTTGGCCAACGCCACGGGAATGCCGCGCCGGGCGCATTGATGGATGTGATTGGGCCACAGTTCGGTTTCCATGATCACCGCCAGTTTCGGCCGGACCTGGTCGAGGAAACGCTTGGCCGCGCACGGCAAGTCATAAGGCAGGTAGCAATGCTGGATGCGCGGTTCATTGGCGAACAACGCCTTGATCCGCTCCGAACCGGTGGGCGTCATGCACGTCACGGTGATCGGCAGCTGTGGATAACGTTGTAGCAAGGCGCGAATCATCGGCGCGGCGGCGATGCTTTCACCCACCGACACCGCATGGACCCAGATGCCGCCCGGCCCCATCGTCGGCAAGCCCCATGAGAACCGCTCGCCGATACGCCGCGCATAGGCCGGCGCCTTGCGGGCCCGCAGCCACAGCCGAATCGCTACCAGTGGCAGCCCCAAGTAAAACAACGCGCTATAGAGAGTTCTGTTCATGGCGGCGGAGTTTATCGGTTTTTCAGCCGATCGCCTGCAACTGCACGGCAAAACGTTCCGCCAGCCACCGGGCGGCGGGGCCCAAGGGTTCGTCGCGACGCCAGACCAGCTCCACCACCAGGGCCGGCGGAGTCCACTCACTGTTGAGCTCGACCATATCTCCCAGGTACGCCGGATACTGTACGACGTGCCGCGGCAGCCAGGCCCAGCCC
>NZ_JAOSHO010000794.1 GCF_025917275.1 Pseudomonas agronomica
TGCTGGCCCAGGACGACCCGACGGACGTGGAGATCAAGCCTCCCTCGCTGGAAGATTTGTACCGCCACTACATGACCCGCGCGGCGACCGAGGAGGCCGGCCAATGAACCCGATCTGGAACATGGCCCGCAAGGAGCTCAGCGACGGCCTGCGCAACCGCTGGTTGCTGGCGATCAGCTTGTTGTTCGCGGTGCTGGCGATCGGCATCGCCTGGCTCGGCGCGGCGGCGTCCGGCCAATTGGGCTTCACCTCGGTGCCGGCGACGGTGGCGAGCCTGGCCAGCCTGGCGACATTCCTGATGCCGTTGATTGCCTTGCTGCTGGCCTATGACGCGATTGTCGGCGAGGACGAAAGCGGCACGTTGCTGCTGTTGCTGACGTATCCGCTGGGGCGTGGACAGTTGCTGCTGGGCAAGTTTGTCGGCCACGGGCTGATCCTGGCCCTGGCGACCCTGATTGGTTTCGGCTGCGCGATGTTGGCCATTGCCGTGCTGGTGGATGACGTCGAGCTGAGCCTGCTGCTCTGGGCCTTCGGTCGCTTCATGCTGTCCAGCACGCTGCTGGGTTGGGTGTTCCTCGGATTGGCGTATGTGCTGAGTTGCCTGTCGGCGGAGAAATCCACCGCGGCGGGGCTGGCGCTGGGCGTGTGGTTTTTCTTCGTGCTGGTGTTCGACTTGGCGCTGCTGGCATTGCTGGTGCTGAGCGAGGGCCGGTTCAGTCCGGACCTGCTGCCTTGGCTGTTGCTGTTGAACCCCACCGATGTGTATCGACTGATCAATGTGTCCGGGTTTGACGCGGCGTCCAGCGGGGCGGGCGTGTTGACGCTGGGCAGCGATTTGCCGGTTTCCGCGCCGCTGCTCTGGCTGTGCCTGGGATTGTGGTTGGGGGTGCCGTTGTGGCTGGCCTATCGGTTGTTCAATCGCCGATGCCCATGAGTTTCTGGTCTTGATGAGGAAGGACGTGATGAACAGGATGTATTTCAAGGCGAGCCGTGTCCTGGCCGGGGTGCTGGTGTGCCTGGCACTGGTGGCTTGCGACAAGGCTCAATCGCCGCCGGCTGCCCAGGCGGGACTGGCATTTCATCCCGGGGATGAATGCCATGTGTGTGGCATGGTCATCACCGATTTCCCCGGGCCCAAGGGCGCGGCGGTCGGTGCCGGCGGGACGAAGAAGTTCTGCTCCCCGGCGGAAATGCTTGGCTGGTGGCTGCAACCGGAAAACCACCGCGCCGACGTGAAGCTGTATGTCCACGACATGGGCCGCAGCCATTGGGACGCACCGGACGACGCCCACCTGATCGACGCCCGCACCGCCTACTTCGTGATCGGCTCCGGACTCAAGGGCGCCATGGGCGTGGTCCTGGCCTCCTTCTCCGACCTCGAGGCGGCACAAAGACTCGCCCACGATACCGGCGGCAAAGTCCTGCGCCTGGAAGACATCGACCAGGAGCTGCTGGGGCAGGCCGGGGCGATGTCATCGATGAGCCACTGACCGCTTTTGGGCGAAGGAACAACTCCGCCCTTGTGG
>NZ_JAOSHO010000796.1 GCF_025917275.1 Pseudomonas agronomica
CAGGTCGAGCCGCTGGCGCGCTACATCGGTGCCGAGGCCAGCCTGCTGGCCACCGACTCGGGCGGCCAATCGTTCGATGAGTGTTTCACACTGCTCTGGTGGCAACTCAAGGAACGTTTCGGCGAACGATTCGAAATCCCCTTGGGCAGCTTTTCGGTCACTGTCGAACTGCGCGGCCAGGGCGACGTCAACCATGGCTTGGCGAGCCTCGACTGCCAGGCCTTGATCGAATACCTGATCCGCTTCGGCGCCATCGACGGCGAACCGGTGCCGTTGCCCGACCTGCCCTACCCGGCCACGCCACTGGCCGCGGTCGAACCGGTAGCGACGCCGGTCGGCGGCCTGCTGGTGTACAGCGCCCTGCCCGGCGAGTACATGGAGGCCGGGCAACTGATCGCCGAAATCATCGACCCGATCAACGACACCGTTACGCCCGTTCATTGCCGTAACGCCGGGCTGCTCTATGCCCGCTCGCTGCGTCGCATGGCCACTGCCGGCATGGTCATCGCCCATGTCGCCGGGACCGAAGCCTACCGCAGCGGCTACCTACTTTCGCCTTGAGGATGCCTGTTCCATGTACAAACTGACCATTGAAGGCCTGCACAAGAGCTACGGCCAGCATGAGGTGCTCAAAGGGGTTTCGCTCAAGGCCAGGACCGGCGACGTGATCAGCCTGATCGGCGCCAGCGGTTCGGGCAAAAGTACCTTCCTGCGTTGCATCAACTTCCTCGAACAACCCAACGACGGCGCCATGAGCCTGGACGGCCAGTCGGTCCAGATGATCAAGGATCACCACGGCATGCGGGTGGCCGACGCCGACGAATTGCAGCGCATCCGCACGCGCCTGGCCATGGTGTTCCAGCACTTCAACCTGTGGAGCCACATGACCGTGCTGGAAAACATCACCATGGCGCCGCGCCGGGTGCTCGGTGTCAGCAAGCAGGAAGCCGACGACCGCGCCCGTCGCTACCTCGACAAGGTTGGCCTGCCGGCCCGCGTTGCCGAGCAGTACCCGGCGTTCCTCTCCGGTGGCCAGCAACAGCGCGTCGCGATTGCTCGCGCATTGGCCATGGAGCCGGAAGTCATGCTGTTCGACGAGCCGACGTCGGCCCTGGACCCGGAACTGGTGGGCGAAGTGTTGAAAGTCATCCAGGGCCTGGCCGAAGAAGGCCGAACCATGATCATGGTGACCCACGAAATGAGCTTCGCCCGCAAGGTGTCCAACCAGGTGCTGTTCCTGCACCAGGGCTTGGTGGAAGAAGAAGGCGCGCCGGAAGACGTGCTGGGCAATCCCACCAGCGAACGGCTCAAGCAGTTCCTCAGTGGCAATCTGAAATAAACTCGCATTTGTAGCGCCGAGCCGGCCCGTAGGAGCTGCCGAGTGCAACGAGGCTGCGATCTTTCCACTGCCGCTTGAATCGTAAGCGAAAGATCCAGATCCAGATCCAGATCCAGATCCAGATCCAGATCAAAAGATCGCAGCCTTCGGCAGCTCCTACGACCAGCGGGAGCAAGCTC
>NZ_JAOSHO010000797.1 GCF_025917275.1 Pseudomonas agronomica
ATGATCTTTTGCCACAGGTTCTGTGTGCGATGCAGAGAGCAAACCATTGCACTTTCAAGCGCCAAGCCTGAGCCTTGGCGCCAGTTTCGGAATATGGGGTGGGATTGGATGTATCACGGGGAACGACTCAACGCCTGGACGCACCTGGTGGGGGCAGTCGCGGCGTTTATCGGCGCGGTGTGGTTGCTGGTGATTGCCGGGATGGCCGGCGATCCCTGGAAGATCGTCAGCGTGGCGATCTACGGGTTCACCTTGCTGGTGTTGTACAGCGCCTCGACGGTGTACCACAGCGTGCGTGGGCGCAAGAAAGCGATCATGCAGAAGGTCGATCATTTTTCGATCTACCTGCTGATCGCCGGCAGCTACACGCCGTTCTGCCTGGTGACCCTGCGCGGGCCGTGGGGCTGGACCTTGTTCGGAATCGTCTGGGGGCTGGCCGTGATCGGCATCCTCCAGGAAATCAAGCCGCGCTCCGAGGCGCGGATCTTGTCGATCGTCATTTATGCGGTGATGGGCTGGATCGTCCTGGTGGCGGTCAAGCCGTTGCTGGCGGCGCTGGGCAGCGCCGGGTTTGCCTGGCTGGCTTCGGGCGGCGTGTTTTACACGGTGGGCATCATTTTTTTCGCCCTCGACCAGCGCCTGCGCCATGCCCATGGCATCTGGCACCTGTTCGTCATCGCTGGCAGCCTGCTGCATTTCGTGGCGATTCTGTTCTACGTGCTTTGAGCACCTGCAAACAGACGATCCAGTTGCGCCTGGGCCTGGCTGGCGAAGATCTCCAACAGGGCGCCCATCGTATGGGCCGGGGCCTCGTTGGCCCGGGTCACCGCGTAGAGGGAAATGGGCAGCGGCGGCGACAAGGGCCGGATGGCCGTGCAGGAGCGCGAAGCGCCTAAAGCCGTGAACGGGTCGATCACCGCCAGCCCGGCGCCGGATTCGACCATGGCCCGGGCCAGTGAATAGGTCTGTACGGAAATGCTGACGCGTGGCGGTGGCTCCACCGCCTTGAGGTAGCCGTCCAGCCTGGCTGACAGCGGGTCGGTGCTGGACAGGCCGATCAACGGCGCGCCGGCCAGGGCCTGCAACGGCATGGGCGTGCCGATCGCCGCCTCGGGCCAATGGCCGCTGGGTGCCAAGGCCACCAACACGCCGCTGGCCAGGGGCTGGGCCTTGAGACCGGGGTGATCGGGCGGTTGCAGGGTCAGGGCGACGTCGATTTCGCGCATCAGCAGGTTCTGCGTCAGCTCGCGGCTGTGGGCGCTGGATAACTCGCAGACGATGTCCGGGTAACGTTGGGTCCATTGATGAATCGCCGTCGGCATCAGAGACAGGGCCAAGGCCGGCGTGGCACCGATCCGCAGGCTGTGGCCCGGCTCGCGGCGCAGGCTCTGGGCCAGGCGCCGCACGCCTTGCAGGCTTTCGCTGACCTTGTCGACCTCGCGCTCCAACTCCAGCGCTTCGGGCGTGGCCTGCAACTTGCCGCGTACCCGCAGGAACAGCGCAAAGCCCAATTGCTGC
>NZ_JAOSHO010000798.1 GCF_025917275.1 Pseudomonas agronomica
ATCGCGAGCAAGCTCGCTCCCACAGGTGTTTTGTGTCTGGCAGCGCAAATGTGAATGCGAGCGCCTCAAATACACTGGCAACGTTTAAACTGCGCCTTTGCGACGCTATTTGTCGCATTGCCGTAAACCCGCGAAAAACGTGGGTTGGCGCTATAAGAAGTTGTCGCTTGGCGGCAAGGCCGGGCTGAAAACTGTCCTTACAATCCTTACCAAGCCCGCCAGTTCCCGGCGGGTGTTCCTCTTCAGGAGACTCCGATGTCCGTTGAGCAAGCCGCGGTACAACGCGCCGATTTCGACCAGGTGATGGTTCCGAACTATGCACCTGCTGCCTTCATCCCTGTGCGTGGTGCCGGTTCCCGCGTGTGGGATCAATCCGGTCGCGAACTGATCGATTTTGCGGGCGGTATCGCAGTCAACGTTCTGGGCCATGCCCACCCGGCGCTGGTTGGAGCCTTGACCGAACAGGCCAACAAGCTGTGGCACGTATCGAACGTTTTCACCAATGAGCCGGCCTTGCGCCTGGCCCATAAGCTGGTCGACGCGACCTTCGCCGAACGTGCTTTCTTCTGCAACTCCGGTGCCGAAGCCAACGAGGCCGCTTTCAAGCTGGCCCGTCGTGTCGGGTTCGATCGGTTCGGCAGCGAAAAATACGAAATCATCGCCGCGCTCAACAGTTTCCATGGCCGTACGCTGTTCACCGTCAACGTCGGCGGGCAGTCGAAGTATTCCGACGGTTTCGGTCCTAAAATCACCGGTATCACCCACGTTCCTTACAACGACCTGGCGGCTCTGAAAGCGGCGGTCTCGGACAAGACCTGCGCGGTCGTGCTGGAACCGATCCAGGGCGAGGGCGGTGTATTGCCGGCCGAATTGGCTTACCTGCAAGGCGCCCGCGAACTGTGCGACGCGCATAACGCGTTGCTGGTGTTCGACGAAGTGCAGACCGGCATGGGCCGCAGTGGCGAGCTGTTCGCCTACATGCATTACGGCGTGGTGCCGGACATCCTCACCAGCGCCAAGAGCCTGGGCGGCGGCTTCCCGATCGCGGCGATGCTCACCACCGAAGCGCTGGCCAAGCATCTGGTCGTCGGCACCCACGGCACCACCTACGGCGGCAACCCGCTGGCCTGCGCGGTGGCCGAGGCAGTGATCGACGTGGTCAACACGCCTGAGGTGCTCAATGGCGTCAAGGCCAAGCACGACAAGTTCAAGACCCGCCTGTTGCAGATTGGCGAGAAGTACGGCCTGTTCACCCAAGTGCGTGGCCTGGGCCTGCTGATCGGGTGCGTGCTGAACGACGCCTGGAAGGGCAAGGCCAAGGACATCTTCAATGCCGCCGAACAGGAAGGCCTGATGATCCTGCAAGCCGGCCCGGACGTGATTCGTTTCGCCCCGAGCCTGGTAGTGGAAGACGCCGACATCGACGCCGGCCTGGATCGCTTCGAGCGGGCCGCGGCGAAGTTGACCCAAGGCTGAACTGGACTGGATCCCTTGTGGGAGCGAGCTTGCTCGCGA
>NZ_JAOSHO010000799.1 GCF_025917275.1 Pseudomonas agronomica
GCTCCCTCGCCACAAAAATGCGGACCCGTCACATAGGTCAAACCGTACGCGAATACTGCACCGTCTGCTCCCCTACCAGGTACGCGTCGAAGGCCATCGCCACGTTACGCATCATCAGTTGCCCTTGGGGCAGCAAGACCAACCCATCGCGGCGAATGTCCAGCAGCCCATCACCTACCAGTTCCTGGAGCCTATCCAGCGCCTCGCCAAAATAATCGGCGAAACGAATGCCGTGACCGGCCTCGATCCGGCCGAAATCGATCTGGCCATGGCACATCAGTTCGCTGATCACCTCACGGCGCAAGCGGTCGTCATCGCTCAGGCGGTAACCGCGCTGGACCGGCAGCAAGCCCTGGTCCAGGCGCGCGTAATATTGCGAAAGCTCCTTGACGTTCTGGTTGTAGCTGTCGCCGACCTTGCCGATCGAGGACACGCCAAGGCCGATCAAATCGCAATCGGCGTGGGTGGAATACCCCTGGAAGTTACGTTGCAACGTCCCCTCCGCACGGGCGCGCACCAGCTCGTCATCCGGCAGCGCGAAATGGTCCATGCCGATGTACACGTAGCCGGCCTCGGTCAGGCGATTGATGGTCAGTTCCAGCAACTCCAGCTTGCGCTCCGGTGGCGGCATGTCCTCGGGGCGGATCATCCGTTGCGCCCTCACCCGCTGCGGCAGGTGCGCGTAGCTGTACGCCGCGATCCGGTCGGGACGCAGGGCAATGATCTTGTCCAGGGTGACGTCGAAACTGGCGATGGTCTGCAACGGCAGGCCATAGATCAGATCGACGCTGACCGACTTGAACCGCGCCCGCCGCGCGGCCGCCACCAGCTCGGCGACTTGCGCTTCGCTTTGTATCCGATTCACGGCCGCCTGCACCTGCGCATCGAAATCCTGGATGCCGAAGCTCAGGCGATTGAACCCCAGCCGGCGCAAGCCCTCGACCTGCTCGGCATCGATCGTGCGCGGGTCGACTTCGATGGAAAACTCGTGGGCGTCGCTGTCGTCCATGTCGAACGACTGGTGCAGGCAGTCCATCAGGTCCGCCAGTTGTTCGTGGGTCAGGTAGGTCGGCGTGCCACCGCCCAGGTGCAGTTGGGTCAACTTGCGCGAACGGTCAAACAAGCTGGCCTGCAAGGCAATTTCGCGCTTGAGGTAGGTCAGGTACTCGGCGGCGCGGTGGGTCTTGCGGGTGATGATCTTGTTGCAGGCGCAGTAATAACAAAGGCTCTGGCAGAACGGGATGTGGATGTACACCGACAGCGGCTTGGGCACCGGGGCCTGGTTGCTGCGCTGGGCGGCCTGGCGATATTCGTCCATGGCGAACGCCGGGTGAAACTGTGGCGCGGTGGGATACGACGTGTAGCGCGGCCCTGGACGATCGTATTTTTCGACCAGGGCGCGATTGAAAGCGGAGGCAGCGTTCATGAAAGGTTCAACTTCTCAAAAGAGTTTTGGCCTGCGTTATCCGGCGCGGGGTCGAACAGGTTGCCGATCGCGTCCACGCTCAGG
>NZ_JAOSHO010000008.1 GCF_025917275.1 Pseudomonas agronomica
TACAAGCACTGCCCCCAACAATAAACGAGGCGCGTACGCCGTCCCCGAAGGGATCGTTCGCGCTCATAAAAAGGAGCACGCCATGCCCCGTTTCATCGACATCCGCTGGAGCCGTTCACCAGTCGGTCCCTTGCTCGGCCTGGGCCTGATCGGCGCGCCGATGGCCCACGCCGATTTCATCGCCGACAGCAAGGCCAGCCTGGAAGCCCGCAACTTTTATTTCAACCGCGATTTCAGGCAAGAAGGCGCCCGGGACAAGGCCGAGGAGTGGGCGCAGGGCTTCCTGCTGCGCATGGAGTCGGGGTACACCGCCGGCACCGTGGGGTTCGGTCTGGACGCCTTGGCGATGGCCGGTTTCAAACTGGACTCCGGCGGTGGCACGGCGGGCACGAACCTGCTGCCGGCGGATTTGTCCGGCGGCTCCCAGGACCGCTACGGTGAAGTCGACCTGACCGCGAAGATGCGCATGTCCAATAGCACCCTGAAAGTCGGCACCTTACAAATCAAGGATCCGATGGTGAATTCCAACGATACGCGCCTGCTGCCGAGCACCTTCAAGGGCGGGCTGTTGAACGTGCAGGAAATCGACCGCTTGAAACTCACCGCCGGACAGCTCACCCAGATCAATCTTGTCGATTCCACCGACTACCAGGACATGACCGCCAACCGCATTGGCGGCACCAGTGACAAGTTCCAGTTCACCGGCGCCGACTACCAGTTCCTGCCCAACCTCACGGCGCAATACCGCTACGGCAAGCTGGAGGATATCTATCAGCAGAACTACCTGGGTTTCGTCCATACCCTGGACCTGGGCGCCGGCCAGTCATTGAAGAGTGACGCGCGTTATTCCCGCAGCACCGAGGACGGCAGCTTCCGCAAGATCGACAACCAGGCATTCGGCGCGCTGTTCACCTACAGCCTGGGCGGCCATGCACTCGGCTTGGGTTATCAGCGCATGAGCGGCGACGATCCGTTTCCCTACATCTCCCGCAGCGATCCGTACCTGGTCAACTTCGTGCAGATCGGCGACTTCGCCAACATCGACGAACGCTCGTGGCAAGCTCGCTACGACTACAACTTTGCCGCCCTCGGTGTGCCGGGCCTGACCTTCATGACTCGCTACATCAGCGGCGATAACGTGCAGCGCGCCGCGCCGGGGGAGGGTGAGGAATGGGAGCGCAACACCGACATCGCCTACGTGATCCAGGACGGCACTTTCAAGGGGCTGGGATTCAAGTGGCGCAATGCGACGGTGCGCTCGAACTTCGGCAATGACCTGGATGAGAACCGGCTAATCGTCAGCTATACGATGGCGTTGTGGTGACGGCCCGCCTGGACTGTCAGGCCTTGACCCAGCGCTGACGGCTCCAACTGCTCAACGTATCGACGGTGAAGACCAGCAGCAACATCGCCAGGATCACCGTGCTGCCTTGGGCTTCCTGGAACAGGCTGAGGCTGACGTAGAGCATCTGGCCCAGGCCGCCGGCGCCGACGAACCCCAGCACGCTGGCCATGCGGATGTTGTTTTCCCAGCGGTACAAGGTGTAGGCCAGCAGTTGCGGCATCAGGTTGGGCAGCGTGCCGTAGCAAAACGCCCACAGCGCGCTGCCGCCTTGCAGGCGAATGGCGTCGGCGGGTTGTGGCGGGGTGTTTTCCAGCGCTTCGGCAAACAGCCGGCCGAGCACGCCGACGGTGTGCAAGGCCAACGCCAGTGTCCCGGCGTTGGGGCCGAGCCCGGCGGCAAAGACCATCAATGCAGCCCAGACCAGCTCTGGCACCGCGCGCAAGGCATTCAGGATCAGCCGAGAGGCGCTTCGCAAAGGCCAGCCAAGTCGCCCGGCGGCCGGCAGCGCCAACACCAGGCCCAGTACCGCCGCGAGCAGCGTGCCGAGGGCGGACATGGCGATGGTTTCCAGCATGCCGTGACCGATCGCTTTCAGATAGGCAGGGCTCAGGTCGGGCGTGAGAAAACGCTGCGCATAAGCGCTCATTTGCTTGAGGTTCGAGTGGTCACCGAGCGCGGCCAGGTCGATACCCAGATAGACAAACGAGGCAACTACCGCCGCGCCGAGGCCCAGCAGCAAAAGCACGTTGAGCAGGCGATTCATGCCAGCCTCCAGCGCAACAGGCGGCTGAGCTGGTCGGCGAGCAGCACCAGCACCAGGAAGGTCAGCAACAGGCTGGCGACTTCACCGCCCGCGAACATGCGCAACGAGAGGTCCATCTGCTGGCCGAGGCCGCCGGCACCGACGAAGCCCATCACCACCGAGGCGCGAATGGCGCATTCCCAGCGGTACACGGTGTACGACAGCAGTTCGGCCACGACATTGGGCAAGATCCCGTAGCAGAACGCTGCGAGCCGACCGCTGCCGGCTTGCATCAGCGCGTGTGCCGGACGCTGGTCGACCGACTCGAAGATTTCCGCATAGACCTTGCCCAGCATCCCGCTGTAAGTAATGGCGATGGCCAATACCCCGGCGGTAGGGCCAAGACCGACGGCCCGGACGAAGAGCAAGGCCCAGACGATCTCCGGCACGCTGCGCAGGAAAATGAGCAGGCCACGGACCGGCCAACGCAGCCACTGGCCCCAAAGGCCGGGCCTGCCGGCGCGGTAGGCGGCCGACAATGACAACGCACGACTGGCGAGCAGGCTCGCGGGAACCGCCAACAGCAGCGCCAGGGCCATGCCGGCCGTGGCAATCGCAATGGTCTGCAACGTGGCCTGCAGCAGCAGCTCGATGAACGCTTCGTCATGGGCCGGCGGCCAGAATGCCGCGACGAACCGACCCATTTCGCTCTGGCTGTCGCTGGCCAGCAATACGCGCAGGTCCAACTCGCTGAAATGAATGCCCGGCCACAGCAGGGCGACGGCCAAAAGGCCGAGGAGCAGGCGAGGGCGGGCAGCAGGGTCCCGGACGTCGTGCTTCAGCATCGCGGAATCTGCACGCTCGAAGGGGGAGGAGGGTTCGAGATGGATGCCAGTTGCTCGTTGGCATAAAGCGCGTCAAGCCGCTTGCGGTCGACGGCTTCAGTGGGCAAATCGAAAAGGATCTGGCCGTCACGCAGGCCGATGATCCGCGAGAAATGCGCCAGCGCCAGTTCCACGGCGTGCAGGCTGGTGACCAGGGTCACGGCGTGTTCCCGGGCATGCTGGCAGAGCACCGAAAGGGTGTGTTCGGCCAGGACCGGGTCCATCGCCGACACCGGTTCATCCGCCAGCAACACCTCGGGCGCTTGGTACAGCACCCGCGCGATGCCGACGCGTTGCAGTTGGCCACCGGATAGCTGCTGGCATTGGGCGAACAACTTGTCGCCCAGGTCCAAGCGCGCCAGCGCTGCCCGCGCCCCCGGAATGTCCAGTGGATGCAGCAGGTTGAGCAGGCTCTTGCCCATGCCCCATTGGCCAAGTTTGCCGGCCAACACCGCCGTGACCACCCGTTGGCGCGGCGGCAGTGGCGGCGCTTGATGAATCAGGCCAATGCGTGCGCGCAGGCGTTGACGCTGGCGGGCCGACAGGTGCCAGACACGCTCGCCCAACACCTGCACCTCACCGTTACCCGGCCGCAGGGCCGTCGCCAGGACATTGAGCAGGCTGGACTTGCCAGCGCCGGACGGGCCGATGATGGCGACCTGTTCACCCGCCTCGATGTGCAAGTCCATGCCCCGCAACGCGTGAGCGCCGTTGGCGTGAATGACGCTGGCCTGGGTCAAGCGCAATGTCATTTCAGCAGATCGGCGGCGCGAGCGGCTTCTTCGATGCCCTTGTAGTTCTCGGGCTTGGTTTCGATGAAGCGGCTGGCGGCTTGCAGGTCGAGGATTTCCTTGTCTTCCGGATTCGCCGGGTCGAGCGCCAGGAACGCTGCCTTGAGCTTGGCCGCGAGCGCTGGGTCGAGGGTGCCGCGCACGGTCCAGTTGTAGTCGAAGTACGCCGGGGTGGTGGCGAATACCTTGACCTTGCTGGTATCGACCTTGCCGGCGGCCACCAGTTTTTCCCAGACGCTGGCGTTGAGCACGCCGGCATCGACCTTGCCCGCCTGGACCCAGGCGGCGGTCGCGTCATGGGCGCCCGAGTAGCCGACGCGGCTGAAGTAGGTTTCCGGCTTGATGCCGTCCTGGAGCATGAAATAGCGCGGCATCAGGCTGCCCGAGGTGGATGAGATCGAGCCGAAGGCGAAGCTCTTGCCCTTGAGGTCGGCCAGGGACTTCACGGCCGGGTCGGCGGTGATGAACTTGCTGGTGAACTGGGCGTCCTGCTCACGCTGGACCAGGGGGATGGCGTTGCCGGTCTTCAGGCGGGCCTGCACGAAGGTGAAACCGCCCAGCCAGGCCAGGTCGATCCGGTCGGTGGCGAGCGCTTCGACCACGGCCGGGTAATCGCTCACCGGGACGAACTCGACTTTCATGCCGGTCTGCCGTTCCAGGTAAGCCCCCAGCGGCTTGAACTTGCGCAGCAGTTCGGTTGGCGCCTCGTCAGGGATTGCGCTGACTTTCAAGGTGTCGGCGGCCTGCGCCAGGACGGCGCAACAGGACAGGGTGAAACCGACGGCCAACGCCAGGGTACGCTTGAGCATGGAAATCTCCGGTGCATGGAAGCAAGACTATTCAAGCACCCGGCATTCTTGCCGGGCGCGTTGTGAGGGTAGACGAGTGGGGCGATTTTGATCGTTTCCGGTGATCAGGTAAATCTTTATAGTCGCTTGCCCCCATCCTCTTTCTGGAGCATCCACGACATGCTCAGCGCCGAGCTGAAGTCTTTCCATATGGTCGCCCGCCTGGCCAGCGTCACCCAGGCGGCCAAGAAACTGGGGCTGAGCCAGCCAACGGTGACCACGCAGATTCGCAATCTGGAGGCCCAGTATGGCGTCGAACTATTCTTTCGCGGCGGTCGCCGGCTGACGCTCAGCGACGAAGGTGCGCAGCTGCTGCCGATGGTGCAGAAGCTGTTGCAGCAGGAAGCCGACATCGAGTTTTTCCTGCGCAACAGCGGCCAGGTGCAAGGCACGCTGCGAATCGGCGCCACGGCTCCGTATTACGTGCTCGATATCATCAAGGGCTTTCGCGAGCAATTTCCCCAATGCGAAGTGACCCTGGAAATCGGCAACTCACTGCAGGTCATCGAGGCGCTGGAAGAGTACCGCGTGGACCTGGCCGCGTCCTCGCAACGGGTGGAAGATTCCCGCCTGACCCGATTGGTATTGGGCCACGACCCTCTCGTCGTGGCGGTGCACCGCAGCCATCCGCTGGCGGGCCATGATCGTGTGGTGCCCAGCGCGTTGGCCGGGCACTGCCTGCTGATGCGTGAAAAGGGTTCGACCACCCGCGCGCTCACCATTGCGCTGTTACACGAGGCCGGCGTGGTGACCGGGCCGCTGCTGGAGATCGGCAGCCGCGAGTCCATTCGTGAAGCGGTCCTGCGCAACATCGGCATCAGCGTCATCGCCCGTCATGAGGTACCGGAGAACCCGCAGCTCAAGGTGGTGGAGCTGGAGGGCGCGCCATTGATCGCCGAGTACCTCTATTGCCTGAAGGAGCGCCGCCAGGCTCGGCTGCCTTCGGCGTTCCTTGGCCTGGCACGGGAAACGGCCGAGTCCTGAGCCGGCTACGCAAATTTGCCGATGGCACTATCGGCAGCTTTTAGCCAACTGCAATCAAGCCTTCGTACTGCCTGCCTACCATGACCCTCGTCGAGCTGACCGCTCATCGAGGTAACGTCATGACCAGAACACACTCCGTAGACATGCAGATACGCGACATCCATAAAAGCTTCGGTGCCTTCAAGGCACTGGATGGGGTATCGCTGGACATTGCCGCCGGTGAGCTGGTGTGCCTGCTCGGGCCGTCCGGCTGCGGCAAGACCACATTGCTGCGCTGCATCGCCGGCCTGGAACGGCAGGATCACGGCACCCTCATGATCGGCGCGCGGGATGTCTCCAGCCTGGCGCCGCAAGCGCGGGACTACGGCATCCTGTTCCAGTCCTACGCGCTGTTTCCCAACCTCACGGTGGAGCAGAACGTCGGTTACGGGTTGGCGGGTAATAGCCGCGAGACCATTCGTGGCCGGGTCAATGAGATGCTTGATCTCGTCGGGCTGTGTGGCAGCGAGAAAAAGTACCCCGGCCAGCTTTCCGGCGGCCAGCAGCAACGGGTCGCCCTGGCCCGTGCCTTGGCCCCGGCGCCCTCGCTGTTGCTGCTCGACGAACCGATGTCGGCCCTCGATGCGCGGGTGCGTGAGCATTTGTGCACCGAGCTGCGCGGGCTGCAAAAGCGCCTGGGCATCACCACGTTGATGGTCACTCACAACCAGGACGAGGCGATGCTGATGGCCGATCGCATCGCGGTGATCAACCAAGGGCGCGTCGAACAATTTGCCAGCGCGCAACAGATCTACCGCGCGCCGGCGACGGCTTTCGTCGCCGATTTCATCGGCCAGGGCAACTGGCTGCCCTTCGAGCGCGGCCAGGATGGGCAGGTGCGGGTTGGCGAACTGAACCTCACCCTGGGCGGCAATGATATTGGACCGCGCGGACGCCTGTTCTGCCGTCCGGAAGCGGTCCGGGTCAATCCGACCACTCCGGAACACAACCTGTTCGATGCGCAACTGCGGGAGCTGACTTTCCTCGGCAATCGCTGCCGGCTGAGCTTCGAACTCGATGCGCTGCCAGGCCATGGTTTGTTGGCTGAGCTGGAGCCGCACGCCATGCCGCCATTGACCGGCGCCCACCTGAAAGTCGCGCTGCCGCCCCAGTGCCTGCAGGTGTTCGCTTGATATGGACGTCACGATGACCCTCAAGCCCACCGTGTTCCAGCCACGCCAGTTGGCCGGTGATTTTGCCGATCGCCTGTTCATTCGCGGCGGTCAATGGTTGCTGCTCATTTTGCTGGTCGTGGCGGTCCTGCTACCGCTGCTCGCCATGTTGTGGCGTGCCGTCAGCGGTGATGCGAGCCAGGGCGGGGGCGTGCACGCCGCACTGACATTGTTTGCCAGCGCGAACTTTCGCTGGTTGCTGGGCAACAGCCTGACGGCTTCTCTGACCGTGGCGATGATCGTCGTGCCGCTGGCCTACGCCTTCGCTTATGCGTTGCAGCGCACCTGCATCATCGCCAAGCCGCTATGGCGGGGCATTTCGCTGTTGCCGCTGCTGGCACCGTCCATGCTGCCGGGAATCGCTCTTATCTACCTGTTCGGCAACCAGGGGCTGCTGCGCGGCTTCATGACGGACAACATCTATGGCTTCTGGGGCATCGTCCTCGGGCAGGCGATCTACACGTTTCCCCACGCATTGATGGTGCTGATGTCGGCGCTGGCCCTGGCGGACGCCCGGCTGTTCGATGCGGCCTCAAGCATGGGCGCCTCGCCTTGGCGGGCATTTCGCAGCATTACCTGGCCCGGTAGCCGGCAGGGTGTGTTTGCCGCGTTCTGCCTGGTGTTTACCCTGTGCATCACCGATTTCGGCGTGCCGGTCACGGTGGGCGGTGACTATCAGGTGCTGGCGCTGGAAGCCTACAAGGCCGTCGTTGGGCAACAGCAATTCGGGCGCGGGGCGTTGATCGGCCTGATTTTGCTGGTGCCGGCCTTGCTCAGTTTTGCGGTGGACGTGTGGCTGCGCCGCAGTCAACGCGACGCCATGGGCGGCCGCGCCCAGGTCTATCACCCTCGGCCAGCGGCCGGGCGGGACGCGGCTTTCCTGGGCGTGACGGCAATGGTCTGCTGCGTGTTGCTCGGGGTATTCGGCATGGCGGTGTACGCATCGCTGGTCCAGTTCTGGCCCTACGATTTGTCCTTGTCGCTGGACAACTACGGCTTTTCCGATTTGCCCGGCGGCTGGCTGGCCTATCGCAACAGCCTGGTGCTGGCCACGTGCAGCGCGTTATTCGGCAGCCTACTGATCTTCACCGGTGCCTACCTGATCGAGAAAACCCGCCAGAGCGCACTGACCCGAATCCTGCGGCTGCTCAGTTTCGTGCCCATGGCGGTCCCCGGCCTGGTCCTGGGCCTTGGCTATGTTTTCTTTTTCAATCTGCCGGGCAATCCGCTCGGCAATCTGTACGGCAGCCTGGCGCTGTTGGTGGTGTGCACCGTCGCTCACTTCCTGACGACCGCGCACATGACGGCCAGCGCGGCCCTGCGCCAGCTCGACGACGAATTCGAGGCTGCCGCGCTGGCGCTCAAAGTGCCGTTGGCGCGGCATTTCCTGCGGGTCACGCTACCCATGTGCCTGCCGGCCTTGCTCGACATCATCCGCTATTTGTTCGTCTCGGCGATGACCACGGTCTCGGCGGCGATTTTCCTGTACAGCCCGGACAGCGTGCTGGCCGCGGTGGCGGTCCTGAACATGGACGACGCCGGCAACGTAGGAGGGGCCGCCGCGATGTCGACCTTGATCCTGCTGACCTCGGCCAGTGTCTCGCTGCTGCTTGCGACGTTCTCGCGGCGCCTGCTGCGTCGCTCCCAGGCCTGGCGTCAGCCGGCGCCGGGTCTTTGAAAACCTCTTGGAGATTCTGATGCACTACCAGACGCCAACCCGCCTGCAAGCCGCCATCCTCGATTGGGCGGGCACCGTGGTGGACTTCGGTTCGTTCGCCCCGACGCGGATCTTCGTCGAAGCTTTCGCCAGTTTCGACATCGAGCTGAGCCTGGAGGAGGCTCGTGGCCCGATGGGCATGGGCAAGTGGGATCACATTCGCACCCTGTGCAATCAATCCGCCGTGGCCGAAAGATTTGTCCGCCGGTTCGGGCGCACGCCGAGCGACGACGACGTGACCGCGATCTACCAACGCTTCATGCCGCTGCAGATCGCCAAGGTCGCCGAGCACTCGGACCTGATCCCCGGCGCGCTGGAAAGCATCGCCGCACTGCGCCAGCGAGGCCTCAAGATTGGCAGCTGTTCCGGTTATCCCCGGCAAGTCATGGACAAGGTCGTCGAATTGGCCGCGACCAAAGGCTACAGCCCCGACCATCTGGTGGCCACCGACGACGTGCCCAAGGGCCGGCCAGGCCCGGCGCAGGCATTGGCCAACGTCATCGCCCTGGGCCTGGACGATGTGGCCGGCTGCGTGAAGGTCGATGACACCGAGCCCGGCATCCTTGAGGGCCGCAGGGCAGGGATGTGGACCGTGGCGCTGCGTTTTTCCGGCAATTTCCTTGGGCTTGACTGGGCACAATTCCAGGCTCTGCCAGCCCGGCAGTTGGCCGCCGAGCGTACGCGCATCGACGGACTGTTCGCCGCGAGCCGCCCGCATTACCTGATCGACACGATCGCCGAGTTGCCCGCCGTGATCGATGACATCAACGCGCGACTGGCCCGCGGCATGTTGCCGTCCCATACCTGAAAGCCCCACTGACCGATACGGAGCCGTACCATGACCAAACGCACTGCCTTGGCCGCCGGCCTGCTGGCCGCCTGTGCTTTTCAAGCCCAGGCGAATACCGAACTGACGGTTTACACGGCCCTCGAAGTCGAGCAGCTCAAGGCCTACAAACAAGCCTTTGAGCAGAAGAACCCAGACATCGAAATCAAATGGGTGCGCGATTCGACCGGCATCGTCACCGCCAAGCTGCTGGCTGAGAAGGATCGCCCACAAGCCGACGTGGTCTGGGGCCTTGCCGGTTCCAGCCTGGCCATCCTCAAACAGCAAGGCCTGCTGGACGCCTACAGCCCGGCGAACCTGGGCCAGATTGCAGCAAGCTACCGTGACGCCGACACGCCGCCGACCTGGGTGGGCATGGACGTCTGGGCCGCATCCATCTGTTTCAACACCGTAGAGGCGCAAAAGCTCGGGTTGCCGAAACCCACCCGTTGGGAAGACCTCGCCAACCCGGTGTACCAAGGCAAGATCGTGATGCCCAACCCCGCGTCGTCGGGCACCGGCTACCTGGATGTCAGCGCCTGGCTGCAGATATTCGGCGAAGCCAAGGGCTGGGCCTACATGGACAAGTTGCACGCCAACATCGGCCAATACACCCACTCCGGATCCAAGCCCTGCAAATTGGCGGCGTCCGGTGAGTTCCCCATCGGTATTTCGTTCGAATACCCGGCCATTCAGCTCAAGCGCAAGGGCGCGCCACTGGACATCGTGCTGCCCGCCGAAGGCCTGGGTTGGGAAATCGAAGCCACCGCCGTGATCAAGGGCACGCCACACCTGGAGGCGGCGAGGAAACTGGCCGATTTTTCCGCCAGTCGCGAGGCCATGGATCTGTACAAAGCCAACTTCGCCGTCCTGGCACAACCGGGCATCGCCGAGCGCTTGCCGGAGCTGCCGGCGGACTATGAGCAACGGCTGATTCGCAACGACTTCAACTGGGCGTCGCAGAACCGCGACAACATCCTGGCCGAGTGGCGCAAGCGTTACGACGGCAAGTCCGAGCCTGTCGCCCAGTAATTCGGCTGTTCCAAGGCCCGAGGTGTCGAGCGGGCCTCACCTGGTCATTGAAAATTCAAGGAGTCTTCATGTCTGAGCACGACTGCGACCTTCTGGTCGTCGGCGCTGGCATTCTCGGCCTGGCCCACGCCTGGGCCGGTGCCAAGCGCGGTCTCAAGGTCAAGGTGTTCGAGCGTAGCCATACACCGCTGGGTGCCTCGATTCGCAACTTCGGCCAAGCCCTGGTCGGCGGCCAGGCGCCAGGTGTCATGCTTGACCTGGCACGCCAGGCAAACGGTTTGTGGAAGACGTTGGGGCAGGCCGCCGGCTTGCACTTGCATCAGCAAGGCTCGTTGCTGTTCGCCCGGACGGAAGCCGAGGAGGCGTTGCTCGAAGCGTTCGTGAACGGGCGCGGCGCGGAGTTGGGTTATCGCACCGACCTGCTGCGCGGCGATGCGCTGGAGGCCCTGTATGACGGTCGTTTTGCCCATCATCGTGCCGCGTTGCTTGGCCTTGATGACCAACAGCTGTATTCCCGCGAGGCGCTACCGCAAATCGTCGATTATCTGGCCCGGACACTGGGCGTCGAGTTCCATTTCTCGACGCTGGTACGCGATGTCGAGACCCACCGTGCCGTCACCAGCGCCGGTCGGTTTACCGCCAGGCACATCGTCGTGTGCTCAGGCCATGACTACCAGACGCTGCTGGCCGAGCCACTCGCCGCGCTGCGACCGCAGGTGTGCGGCTTGCAAATGCTGCGCGTGCGCCCACGCCAGCCGCTGGCCCTGCGGCATGCGCTGCTGACAGGGCTGAGTTGTGTGCATTACGGTGCCTTTGCCGACCTGCCCGAAGCGGATGCCATCCGCGCGCAGATCCGCAGCCAGCAACCGGAACTGGAAGCCCATGGCATCCATTTGCTCATCAGCCCGACACCCTACGGTGACTTGATCATTGGCGATTCCCACGTCTACGGCAGCGATATCTCGCCGTTCAACGCCGAACAGGTGGACCGGATCCTGATTGACCTGGCCCAGGACACCTTGGGCGGCGAAGTCGACGTGCTGGAACGCTGGCAGGGCGTCTATGGCGCGCGTGGGCCGGGGCCGTTCAGCGTGGTTGAAGCTGCAGACGGCGTCACCGCGGTGGTGATGCATACCGGGCTGGGCATGAGCGTCGGCCTGGCGCTTGGCGAGCGTACCGTCACCGCACTGTTGGGCGAAGCCGGGCCGATCGTCCCGAGGCACAGCACCGCGGCTTGATCGGTGGACGCTCAAGGCGAGCGCCGGGGTGAGGGCTGAGGGAAGCGCAGGGCTGCCGGTATCTGAAGCAGCCGCCTGCTGGCGAGACCGGCGCCTTGCCGAGTAAGGCGCCGGTCCGTCGTATCAGAGCCAGTAACGCAGGCCGAGCATCACCGATTGGGCCTCGTACTCGGTGCTCACGTCGCCCTGGGGCAAGCGCTCGATGTCACCGAAGTGCGCCTCGCGGGTCTTCAGGCAGCGGTAATCCACCGACATGGACCAGTTCTCGGTGAACTCGTAACCCACGCCGGCACCCAGCTGATAAGCCGAGACCGTGTCGCGATGGGTGCCGCCGAATTCGACGCCGCCGGCCTCGAGGCCGCTGACTGTGAGGGTGGCATAGCCCAGGCCGCCACCGACGTAGGGGGTGAAACGATTGAAGGGGGCCGGCAGGTTCAAGACGTCGTACCAGAGGTTGGCCATTACCGTCGTGGCTTTTTCTTCGCCTTCGCCATCGATACTCCCGCCGCCTTCATAGACCCGATGATTGAACTGGGTCAGGGTGTTCTTGCGGTAGCTCACTTCCACCTCGGGCCTCAGCCCGACAGGGAAGCGCCAGCCCAAGGCCAGGCCCGTGGCATAGCCGGATTGGGTGGGTTGGTTGAATTCCATCTCGACGAAATCCAGGTTGTTCTGGGTCAGGTTCTGGTCGGCGACCCAGTTCACGCCTCCCATCAGGCTGGCATAGGGGCCCAGCGTGTCGGCGAAGCTGGACGCCGGGAAGATGCCCATGCCGATGATGCTCAGGGCCAGGTATTGAGAGTTTTTCAGTAGGTTCATGCTCGGTCCGAATGTGCCGTTATCAAAAAAGTTAGCGGTAGCGCGCGCGGGACATGGCGTCCCGAGCGGGTCATACCAGGTGCAGGTGCGTTTCAGCGTGATCGCCTTCGGGCGTGCGGGCGGCATCCGCTCGCAGCTCAGCCAACGCCTTCAAGTTGTTCAACGCCGTGGTCATCGCCACGGTCAATGCCTTGCGCATCAGCCCCCGGTACAGAAAGCTCAAGGGGCCGGAAATCTTCGCGCTATGGATCACCTGGGTTTCATTGGGCGAGAGCCTGCGCAGCCGATGATCGAATTCGAGGTTCATCCACAGCAGTTTCGCGCTGTTGCGATAGCTTTCTTGTGGCAGCACCGACTCCAGCTTCAAGGGCATTTCCAGGCCATTGTTCAGGACGCATTTGCCCTGCGTCCCGGGTTGGAACGGGCCATTGAGTTCACAGTGGCGGACGTCGGTGTCCCACAGTGGCGATTCTGCAAAGTTGCTCCATATTTTCCATATGATCGGCGGTGGTGATTTGACTATGACTTGTACGTAGACGTCGTTCATGGGTTTACCTCGGCTGTTGGGGGCACGGTCGTGCTCGAAACTGGGCATCGAGCCACGCTTCAGGCGGCAGGCGCGGCTTGGCTCAACACCTGCGCGGTGATATTCGCCTGGCCGATTTTTTCGCCCCGGTTGAACAGATCGATGTGGATACGGTTGGTCTTGAAGGACTGCAACTGCGCTTCCATGCCGGCTTGCGGTGCCAGCGAAAGCGGGCTGTTGCGGGGGATGGGCCGGTCCAGGCTGAAACTCAGGGCCAACAGGTTCATGGGGATATTGAGCGGAATCTGCAGATGGCCGTGGGCGATCTGCATGTAGCACTGGCGCGCGATTTCGAGGAAATACACCATCGAAAAATGCGCGGGGTCGCCCTCGTGGAAGAAGTGCCCCTCGGGCAGCTTGACGGTGTCGACGCTCAAGCCCTGGGCCGCCGAGCTCATTTCGCTGACGATCACGTTCTCTTCCCTGGCCTTGTGCAGGAACGCCTTGTTGCCACACCGGCGGGCGGTAAATTCGCCGGGCGGTGCGGTTTCGAAGGCCGAGTTGTAGGCCATTCCCAGCACGCACGTGCACATCAATTTCCCACCCTGCATGACCTTCGCCTGGAAGACATGGGCGTCCTGGTCTTGCTCCAGGTGCAGGTCGATGATGCCTTCCTTCTGCACGTATTGCTGGAACTTGATCCCCAGCGTCTTGACGTAGGCGACGCGACCGTTGAGCGGGGGCATGGCCTGCTCGATCAATTGCATCACGCCCTCAAGCAGGAGAATACCGGGCACATGATCCAGCGGGTGGTCGAAGAAATAAGGGTGCGCCTCATCCACCAGCAATTGTGCGCGCAGCGAACGCGGGGCCCGTTGAACGTGAGCGATCACGGTGTTTTCGGGACGGCGAGGCCATTGCGTCGGCTGCTGGGTCGCCGGCCCCTGGTGCAAGGCGAAGAGCCCTTCCATGGCGCGGACGCGAACGCGCAACACGGCCAGGACCGTGCTCGTCAGCATGTCGCTGAGTTGCAGGACGTCGACGCCGTCGTGCTGTGGTTCACGGACGAGTTGGGCAGGGCGCGCAGGCGCGACGAGCGGTTGCAACGCGCGCGGCGCCTGATGAGCGAAACGCAGGGTGAACGGGTGCTTGAGGGGAGGGGCGAGCTCGGCCGGCACCGGTTTCCAGTCCCGGAGTTTTTCGGTGAACAGCCACATGACCGGTTTGCCGCCTTCGCGAACCTCGATCACTGTGTGCGCCGATGCCTTCAACATCACTGCCAGCAAGGTCTCGATGCCGCTGGCTTCCGCCAGGAAGCCGGTCATTTCTCGCAGCGGTCCATTGGACCGGAGCGTTTCCGGTTGCAGTTCGCAGACCTCGACGTGCGCATATTGGTCGCGCGTTTTGCCTGCCAACCGGCACGCTTCGTCCAAGGACTTCGCAGCATGGGCGAGGACGGCCGCACGAATCACCAGCAGCGGCGTATCGCTGGAATCAGACTGATAGGGACGCAGGGCGACCACGCCGAGGCCTTCACCTTGTTCCGTCGCACTGCGCAGGGCGCGATCGATTTCGATTTCGCCGCTGATAAACCGCCCGGCGCCGAGCAGCAGGGTGGAAATGCCTTGCTTGAACCATTGCCGGGAAGCCAATAGCGTCTGCCAGAACAGACCTGGAGTACCGGCCAGCGTCTGGTGGAATCCCTTGAAGTCGAAAATCTGCGCCGGATAACCGGAGAGCATGTTCGGCAGCATGGTCGCCACGTCCGTCACCTCCACGCCTGGCGGTGTGCCTTGGCTTCGGGCGTAGAACTGCTGGGCGCTGCTGTAGGCATTGCTGAACCGTTCGCCGCCCATGTTGCAGCACATCACCATGGCGGTGTCGGCGGAGCCCGCCACGCCCGGCAGGCGTCGCAGCAGGTGGTTCACCCGATCGGTAACCAGCAGTTTGAACGGGTCGACATGGGCGAGGGGCTTGGGGCCCATGCCGAAACCTGCGATGTCGATGAGCTGGTCCTGGGCGAGGAATTTCCCGGACAACGGCCGAGTCAGGTCGCCGCTGTAGTCGACGAAGCGGCCGTAAGGAAACAATACGGCGGGCGCGGGTGGCTGATCGAGCTGTTGTTGGAACGACTGCAATGAATCACAACCGCTGAAGGCGGCTTCCGCCTCGACAACGGCGAGGTCGAGTGTCAACACGCCCGGGACTGCCTGGGCGGCGGGCGCGTGCCCGTCGCCGATGTATTCATCCACCACCAGGTGCGCGTTGGCGCCGCCAAAGCCGAAACTGGAGATTCCGATCCGGATCGCCGATTGGCGATCCGCCAGGGACTGCGGTTGCCGTGTGGCAAGTTGCAGGCAGGTTTCGTCGACTTTCGTGCTGGGACGGTAGTCGGGTTGGGGAGGGACGCGCCTGTGGCGCAGGATCATCAGCGCCTTGGCGAGCGAGGCACCTCCGGCCGCGGCCAGCGGATGGCCGATGACGGACTTGATCGAGCCGATGGTCAACTTTTCGCCGGTGTTGCGATGGGCGGCGAAGAAGCTGTCCAGGGAGGCCAACTCGGTGGCGTCACCCAACGGGGTGCCGGTGCCGTGGGTCTCGATATAGTCGACGCTGCCTGGGTCCAGGTCGCTATAGGCGCGCTCATAGGCGCAATATTGAGCCTGTTTGCCCGGCGCGAACACCGAGCCTTCGGCGCCGTCGGCGGACAAGCCCAGCGCCCGCAGGACCCCCAGCGGCTGCCGCCGGGCGGCCAATGCCTGGGAAACTGGCTCGACCAGGAAAGCCGCTGCACATTCTCCGGGCACGATGCCGTCGGCGTCCTGACCGAACGCCTGCATGCTGGCCCGGGCGGAAAATGCTGTCAGTTGCGAGAAGCCAAGGAACAGCGCGGGCGGCAGGACCGTGTTCAAGGCCATCACGATCGCGTTATCCGCCTGGCCGCTGCTGAGCAACGCCTTGGCCATGTCGATCGCATAGGGGAAGGAACTGCAGGCGGTATCCACCGACAACACCGGCCCGCCCAAGGCGAAAGCGCTGGCCAGTGCGGCCACTTGTTCACCCGGGGTGAACCCGACAGGCGCGGTGGCGCTGTTCGCGGTGCCTGTCGCGAAATAACTTTCGTCGCACCATGACGTGGCGACCACCAGTGCCGTGCGCTTGGTATCCAGCACCGAGCCTTGGGCCGCCAGTTGAGCGAGCAGCGTGCGTAGGACTTTCTTGCCGATCGCCACCTGCCGGCCATCGTGACGCGAGGGAATCGATGCATCGTCGGTCAGGCAAAAGGCACTGTCCATGTAGGTGCGGTCCTTCTCGCCAGCCTTGGCCGAAAATATCGCGCTTTTATCCAGCTCCCAACGTGCCGGCATGGCCTGGATGGATGCTATCTCGCCTTGGAGGAGCACATCCCACAGGGCATCCGTCGAAGGCGCTCCCGGGAATTCGCCAGCCATCGCGCTGAAGCACAAGTCACCCTCTGTCGTTACCGCGCCACTCATTGCTATCTCCTGATTCAATAAAGCTGGGTGACCTGTCGGCCACCCGGTTTCCATTCCATGTGTTGGCAGCGCCTGCCAGCGGGCTTCAGCCCATTCTCTCCAGGAGCGACAGCGCGTCCTGTGGCGTGCGGCGCGACATCAGCGCTTCGCCGGCGAACTCACTGTCGGGGCACCGTTGGGCCATCGATTGGCAAAGCGCCTCCCGATCAAAACCGTTGAGCCCCAACTGGGCAAAGGGCGTCTCGACATCCACTGCCGATGGCGCGTCCGCGACCAGTGGCGAAAGGGCGCCGAGCAACACCTCGCCGATCTGCGTCGATGCGTCTGCGGTGCGGGTTGCAGGCTCATCGGCAGTGCTGTGTGGCGCGTCATTGGCAAGGGTGTCTTCGATGAGCGCAATGGTTTGCTGCGCACATTTGGCGTTGGCCAACTCGCTGCTCCGAGCCTTGAGCTGTGGCCACAGCGCGACCACCGACTCGAGGAAATCCAGTTGCACCAGAGAATCCATTCCCAGGCTTTCATAGCTTTGCTGGTGATCGAGCTGATCGACCGTGAAACCGGTGATGCCGGCCAGTTGATCAAGGACCCAGGCCTGGACGTCCATTGCCGGTGCCTGGGGGTTGGCCTCTAGCCTGGCGAGCAAGGCCGTCGGTGTCGGCGCATCGAAAAGCTGCGAAGTGAGGTCTTTCTTTTCCGGGAAGTGCTGGGCCAACGACTCGAAGATATCGACCAGCCCTAGCGAGTCGATGCCCAGGCTCTCAAAGCTCTGGTCGAAATCGATCTGCTCGCTTTTGAAGCCCGTGACCGTGCTTATTTCCGCACGCAGCCATTGCGCGAAGGTGAGTGCAGGCAGCTGTTCGGCGACCGGCGCCGCGGCCAGCACCGATGGCTGCGAGATAACCGGCTCAAGCGCCGCGACGTCGTCCTGGACAGGCGCTTGGACACCGTGGGCGTAGACGCCCTCAAGCACCTGTTGATGAGCGTTGAAGTAGTGCGCGGTGACGGTTTCGGCCTGCTCCAGCAGGCGCATCAGGATGGATTCCTTCGCAATGTTGGATTCGCAAAGGGAATCAATGATTTTTTCAGACAGTGAAAAATAGCTGTGGGCTATCTTCCCGTTGGACACGATGAACTCCTGCACGACGTCGTTGAGCTGCAAGCGCATAAGGTTCTCCTTAACCATAAGTGAGTAGGTTCTATTCAGTCATCAAGGCATGGCCCAGGGCTGGGCCATGAGCATCAGCAGGGCAGATCGGCAGTCACGACTTGAAGTGGGAGCTCCACCGCATCGATTTCGCAAAAGGCTGTCTTCCCGGCGCCCTTGAGCAACCCGGACCTCACGCTCAGGTAAGTCATCAGCGTTATCGCATCGGCGCCCTGGAAGGCGATGTAGCCATCGGGCCGGATCAGCATCAACGTGCCTTCCTTGGCGTGATAACGCTTGTGCAGGCGCCAGTCAGGGTCCAGCAGGGTGGATTGCTCCGCCGGCAACCCGACGCTGCTCAGGGCATCGACCACGCAGTACGCCTTGATCGCCGGGTAGTCGCGCTCCACCGAGCCGGCCAGCGAGTAATGACTTGGCAACAGCGGCGAAAATTGATCCGCCGCGCTGAAAATCAGCAGCGTGAAGGTGCCCTGGAACAGATCGATCAGGCGTTTGGGCGGCATCCCTTGGTGTTGCCACAGCTCGACATCGGGTGCCAGTTGTCCCGAGCGAGGGGCGGGGGCCTGATACGGGGTTTTCCTGCCTTTCCTGCCCCAGCTCTTGCGCTGCTTTTTGGTCAGCGATTCCTGGATGTATTCGCTCTTGCCATAGTGGTATTGATGGCCGGAAATCATTGACGGCAGCTTGCGCTGGATCTTCTGGCGGTTGCTCAACAACGGCAGGACATTGTCACGCAACCAGACCAGGGCGCGATGCCTGACAGTAATCAGCCCGGTGAGGCGATGCGCGGTGTTTTCCACTTCGAGGGCAACCGGGTAGCGTTCGTCGTTGTAGCTTTCCAACAGCGACGGATCGGCGAGGCCCTGATCAACATAGGCCATTTTCCACGCCAGGTTATAAGCTTCGGAAATGCCCAGGTTCATCCATTGGCCACCGATCGGGCTGCCGATGTGCGCGGAGTCGCCCACCAGGAAGATCGAGCCTTGCTGCAGCGATTGCACTCGGCGATGTTGGAACGAGGCGATGGTGGTCGAGGAGATATTGGACAGGGTCATCTTCTGTCCACGCCCCTCGCACAATCGCTGGAAATTCTCCAGGGTGAGGGGCGGCCGCTCGCCTTCCGGCGGCAGGTTGTAGGGCATCTCGATAAAGAGGCGATAACGGGACTGGTCGCTGATCGGCGCGACCGCGACATACCCATCCTGCGCGCCAAGGAAAAACGCGCCTTCATCCTTGCTGCCTGACCACTCGATGTCGGCGTCGGCCAGCATGAAGAAGCGGTCGTAGGAGGAACCCTCGAACGTCATGTCCAGGCGTTTTCGGATGTTGCTGCGGGCGCCGTCACAGGCGACCGCCCAGCGACTGGTGAAGCGTTCTTCGGTGCCGTCGGCATGACGCAGTGCCATGTGCACGGCGCCTGGCTGGTTTTCGATATCGACCAGTTCAGTGTTCCATTCGACATCCGCACCGAGCAGGTTCAGACGCTCCAGCAGGATCTTTTCAGTCTGCGGCTGCGGCAAGCTGAGGAGCAGGGGATAGGTGGCGTCCAGGTAGGAAAAGTTGTAGTTCAGCACCCGTTTTGCATTGGACTGGACCGAAAACTGGTTGATGGTAAAACCGTCGGCCAGCGCCTGCTCGGCAATGCCGAGGTCGCGGAAGATTTCCAGGGTCCTGGAATGAATCGCCATCGCCTTGGTCGCGGTCGAGGGGCCGGCGTTTTTTTCAATGATGCGAAACGCCACGCCCCATTGCTTCAACATGATTGCCAGCGACAGACCAATGGGGCCGGCACCGACGATCATCACCGTCGCAGCGTTGCCCGGCTGTTTGAAATGCTTGGGGGCCGAAGTGCTCAGAGTGTTCATCGATCAGTACCAGTTTCTGTAGAAGGGAGAGTTGGCGATGCCGAGCAGCGCGTCGTCCCCGGACGAGTCGCCATAGGCGTAGATGTAGAAGTCATCGAGGTTGCTCAAGCAGTCCCGGAGCCGCGCGACTTTCTCCCGGTCGACACAGTTGGTACCGGAGATTCCGCCCGTCAGCTTGTTCTTGGCCGTCGCCAACCGGGTCCCACATACGTGGTCGAAACCCACCGCGTGGCCCCACGGGATCAAGTAGTTCTCCGGCGAATTGCTGACCAACGCGGTCACGTGCCCCATGGACTGGTGCCATTGCAGGCGGCGCAACGCTTGCGGCCTCAGCCAGAGTGGCAATTGCTCGGTGATGAAGAACCTCGCGTGCTCGCGCTCCTGCTCCACCGTCAGGCCACCCAGGTAACAGGCGATAAAGGCCAGTCGTGCTTGCATCAACGGCGTAATGCCCAGGATGACGCTGAGCATTTTTGGCAACAGGGGAATGATCCTGAGCCAGAACGCCCGGGTTCCGACGATGAAGCGCATGTAGCGCCAGAACGTGTGCCTGTCGGTCAACGTGCCGTCGAAATCGAAAACGGCCAATACCGGTCGTGTGCTGTCAGCGTGCATGAAGCGCTTCCTTGAGAGGGACAATCTCTATGATTTTTGGCAATTTGAAACCGGAGAGGTAACGCGAGAGCAGGGTGGTCACGCTGTTCTGGCTCAACTCACCGTCGCCTTCCACTGACAAGTGCAAGACATTGACTTCCTTATGGTCCGGGACGATGTAGGCCCTGGCACGCACCGCATCGGGGTGCTTCAGGGCGACGGATTCGATTTCCGCCAGATCGACCATCTGTGCTTTGATTTTCGAGATGCGCAGGCGCTGGCAATAGAAAAAGACATGGCCTTCTTCGTCTCGCCAGACCAGGTCGCCGGTGTGCAGCCAGCCGTCCCGGAAAAATCGCGCATTGATCTCTGGCGCAGCCTCATAGCCCGGGATGACCATCGACCCGCGTATCAACAGCTCGCCGATACGCCCAGCGACAACGTCCTGCCCTTGCGCGTCGACCACCCGCAGTTCGACGCCACTGATCGGTCGTCCCATGGCGCCGCGATGAACCTCGCCGACAGAGCTCTGGACGATCACCGGCATGCTTTCGGTCAGCCCGTAGCCTTGCAGTACAGCCGCGCATCCCAACAACTTGCCGAGTTTCTCGCCTTCATCGGCCGGTAGATGACTGCCGCCGGAATACATCATCAAGTGAGGATGCAGCGGCAATCGCGGGCCTTTGCGCTTGGCGAGTCGCGAATTGAAATAACGAATGACGTCCGGCACCAGGCAGGCAAAGGTGACTTGGTGTTCGGACAACACTTGCGCCAAGTCCCGATTGAGCAGGGTGTTGGTCATCAGCAACGTGGCGCCGATGCTCAGCGGGAACACCATCATCACCGACAACCCGAAGATCGCGTACAGCGGCAGTGTCACCAGGTGAACCGACCCTACGCCCTGGGGGTGAAACTGCTCATGCAACCCATCGCTTGACTGGGTCAGGTCGAGGTACCGGTGACAGACCGCCAGCGGCTTGCCGATGCCACGGTAGGTGAACTGCATCGAGACAATCGGGTTATCGTCTGGTAGCGACAGGGGCTGGGCCTGGCGTGGCAGCGTCGCTTCAACCGTGGCGTTTTCAAGCGGCTCGTCGCCATTGCCCACGATCAAGGCGTGGGTCGGCTGGAATAGGTCCTGGTGTTGCTCAAACAGAGCGCCAGTCGTGACGATCAGCGATGGTTTGGAAATGCCCAGGACATTGCCCAGCTCGAATGCCGTCAGTTTGTAGTTGAGAATCACCGGGACAGCACCATGGCCAATCACCGCCAGGTAATAGGCGATGAAATCCACGCTGTTGGGTAGCACAAGGGCAACTTTTTCCCCTGGCGATACCTTCAGGGCGTGGAGAAAGCCGTTGCATTCTTCAGCCCTGATTCGCAGGTCCCGGTATGTGACAGTTTCGTCAGCATCCAAGTCCCGTATAGCGATCTGCTCGGGAAATGAATGGGAAAAATCGACGAAACGATGCAGAAAACCTTCTTTATGGGTAAGGCTTTTCATTCACCAACCTCTCAATCCTTGAAGTCATGGTTAGATAAAAAGTACTGCAGAGGCAGGCTACTGTTTGAATGGGTTCAATTAACGTGCAGGTAATTGTTTTTCCGATACCACTCCAACGTATCGGTCAGTGTTTCCGTGACGGGACGGAATGCACATTTCAATTCGCTTGAACTCTTGCTGTGACTGAAGTGCGTTCTTCCTTGCTCTTGCTCTATAAGCTTGACCGTGGAAGTACTGATAAGCACAGGCTTTTTCGTGATGCGGTAATAACATTCATAGACGAAGGCGATGAGCCGTAGCATGAACAATGGGACAGGGCGTTCAGGTGCTTGTACGCCGCTGACACTGGACAGCGCCCGGAAGATACTTTTCATGTCCATATGATTGCCGGCGGCCAGATAACGCTCACCCGATCTGCCGCGAGTAATCGCCGCGATTTGGTGTTCCGCCACGTCCCGGGCATCCACCACCGAAAAGCTGCCTGGAAGAACGCCAGGCAACTTTTGTCCGACAAAATCCAGCAGGAACTGACCTGACGAGGTAGGACCAATATCACCAGGGCCGAACATCCAGCCGGGCAACACCATCGCGACAAACATGTCCGGGTGCAACGACAGGAACTCCCGAACCTTCTGCTCGGACAGGATCTTGCTCAGGTAGTAATCGTCAGCTTCCGCTTCATCACGTGACATGGTTTCATCGATCACCTCGTCCCTGTCGCCCTTCAGGACCGCAATGGAGGAAGTGTGGACGGCACGGCGAATCCCAGCGGCATAAGCGGCCTGCAACAAGCGCTCGGTGCCGGTCACATTGGTGTCATATAATTTCTGCCAATGTTTTCCGCCCTTGTAACTATCGCGAAAGTACGCGGCGGTATGAAACAAAGCGTCGCAACCTTCCAGCGCATGGCTAAACGCGCCAACATCGAGCATATCGCCTTCAACCAACTCAACAGGCAGGTCGCCGAATTGCTTCCTGGCTTTTTCAACGGAGCGTACAAGGGCCTTGACCTTGATGTTTCGTTTCAAAAGCGCATGGACGACGTTATTTCCGAGCAGGCCTGTAGCGCCTGTAACAAAGGCATATTCCATTAAAATCCAGCTCCTTTGAGGTACCTGCCCGGGCACGGTTGGCGCTGGACAGGTGTCGGATGATCCAACGGCGCAAGTAAAAACCATTCGGTATCTGGAAATCAAGCGGTATTTAGTGAAAAGAACAAAGACGAGGTGTCTAGCTCGGGCCTGAGACGGCAAGTCTCAGTGTGTTCGTCATGCGAGTGACGCCATTTTCCAGGCACTCCAGCGATTTTTCACGCTGGGCGGGAAGGGTGTGTCACAGCGCTTGCCCCTGGAATCCGGCCGAAAATTGTCTTCCTGCGAAGGTCTGTTACAGCCTGGAATGCGTCGTCATTAGATGCCACTTCCAAAACTTTAAATGCAAACAGCCAAGGTGGGTGGTAAGGTAGAAAACACCTGTTTTGCTAGCTGAATCGTTGATTCGTTTCATCTAGTTACAAATATATACATCGGGCCAAAGGAGCCGAGGGCGTGATCAAGAAGAGATTGGGGCGAGAGGAAAGTCAGCAAGTAACCAGAGATAAGTTATTCGACACTGCTACGGATCTGATGATCAAGAAAGGCTTTCATGCCGCCAGCGTGAATACAATTTCCGAAGAGGCCGGCTATTCGAAAGGTGCATTCTTTTCAAACTTCTCAAGCAAGTCGGAACTGTTGCTTCAACTTACCCAGCGCTTCAAGAGAGTCGAGATAGATCGCTTGGGCAGCACCTTGGCGGCGGGCTACACCGCAGAGCAACTGACTCAAGGCCTGAATGCTTACATCGACACGCTTAAAAACAATACCAACTGCGCCATCCTCGACGCCGAAATGCAGTTGATCGCTTTGCGTGATGACGAGTTCGCAAAGCATTATTACGACCTGCATGAAGAAAACAGCGAGGCGTTAGGAAGACTGATCACGATCATCTTCAATCACGCCGGCAAGAAGCCTCCGTTGGCATACGCAGCACTGGCGCGAACTTTCACCGCATTGTCGGAAGGCTTGATCCTGCAGGGGCATAAAGATCCGGCTGCGGAAATCAAGCTGGTGCTCAATTCACTGATTCAAACGGCGGAGCCGTTGTAGATGTGGGATGCAGTCAGGTAAGCGATGATTGATACGGAGATGGAGCTTGAAAGCTGTCGTGAGCACGCTGAAAAGCGGTCTGTCAGGGTGACCAATCCTAAACACGAATGTGCGCATAATGTATATTATGTTAAACGAGATGTTTATGCGCTTACTCCACCTGTGTCGCTTGCATCCTAAAATCCGAATTTAGCTGAGATTCACGTGCTGGAATCCGGGCACTTCGCCCTTGATGAGAAGCCCGATGAAATCGCGAGCCTGGTCGATACGTTTTCGAACAAGACGCTGAAGTCGCAGTAATCACCATATGAAAGCCCACTGCCCGAGTCATCAGGCAGTGGGCTTGATGTGCAAGCGACATCGGGGGATCCGGTTCAAATGAATCGCTTCCAACCGTCGCCCGCTTTGTGTGGTCTAGCGAACTTCTGTTATCAGTGACCGGCGCTTTGGCCGCCGTCGACGTGCAGGATTTCCCCGGTCACGAATGCGGCGCTGTCCAGGTACAGAACGGCCCCGACGATGTCGGCGATTTCCCCCATGTGGCCTACTGGGTGCAGGCTGCCCAGAGCTGCGTGGGTTTCTTCACCATGCATCGGGGTCTTGATGATGCCTGGGGATACGGCGTTGACGCGGATGCCACGCTTGGCATACTCGATTGCCAGGGATTTGGTGGCTGCGTTTATGCCGCCCTTGGTCAGCGATGCCAGTACTGAAGGTACGCCATCGATGGCGTGCTCGGCCAGCGTGGTGGTGATGCTGACCACATGACCACCTTGGCCTTGTTTTTCCATCTGGGCGATGGCCTGCTGCGACATGTAGAAGAAGCTGCCCATGTTAGTGGCAACATTGTTAGCATATTCTTCACCGGTGAATTGGGTGAAAGGCTTAGCCAGGAAGATCCCGGCGTTGTTCACCAAGGTGTCGATGCGGCCGAAGCGAGCCACGCCTTCCCGGATGATGCGCTCGGCAGTGGTCGGATCAGCAATGTCACCGACTACCGTCAGGATGTCCGGATCGGTGGATGGCTTGATCGAGCGCGACGTCGCGATGACCTGATAACCCAGTTTGCGGAAACCCGCGACGATGCCTGCGCCCAGACCTTGGGATGCGCCAGTCACCACAACGACTTTTTTTGCATTGCTCATGATAATTTCCTGATAATTAATGAATGCGAATTAAGTGAATAAGCTAAGCCATCAGGCAGTAGCCGGCTTTCGCGCCATCTGCCGTAGGGCTTCTTCGTATTGTTCAACTGACTGTGATCCAGCCACCAACTGACGACCGTTCAGCACCATGGCCGGGATCGAATTGATCCCGCCCTCACGATAGAAGCTCTCGAGCTCACGGACTTCGATGGCGAACATCCCGGTTGCCAACACCTCGCGAGCGCGGGTGGTGGAAAGTCCTGCTTCACCGGCCAGACGTACTAGGGTTTCGTGGTTGCTGGGGTTGTGGCCGTCGGTGAAATACGCCTTGAGCAGGATTTTCTTCAGTTCGATCTGGCGACCTTCCGTTACCGCCCAAAACAGAAGGCGATGGGCGTCGAAGGTGTTGTAGAAATGACTGCGTTTTTCCAGATCGAAATGAAAGCCGATGGCCTCGCCACGGGCGATCACCATTTCATTGCGAGAGGCTACCTCTTCAGCACTGCGACCATATTTGCGCATCATGTGCTTGACTGCGTGCTCGCCCTCGACCGGCATATCCGGGTTCAATTCGAAGGGTTTGAACGTCAGCTCGACGGCGACTTCACCAGCGAGATTCGTTATGGCCTGCTCCAGCGCTGTGGCGCCAAGCGCGCACCACGGGCACACGACATCCGACACAAAGTCGATTTTGACGGGCTGAGTCACGATTTAGATTCCGCCAGATTTTTGCGGTACTCGGTGGTGGTGATGCCCGCATAGCCCCAGTTATCGGTATCCACCTCCTCGATCACGATATGAGTGAGATGCGGGTCCTTGTTGAGGACGGTCTGCATGGTCTGGGTGATTTCGGCGATTACCTGAGCTTTCTGTTCCTTGGTAACGCCATCGCGGGTGATACGAACGCTGATGAAAGGCATGCAAAAATCTCCAGTTCGTCCCCAATCGAAGTGATAGGCGGCAAGTGGAGTGGACTTTAGAATGTTGCCTTGAATGAATAAATACAGGGAAAGGAACATCATTTGTAATGCGGTGTAATAAATGCATCGGGGGATAACGTATAAACACCCGCAAAGTCGGGCGCAAACCTAGGACCTTCCTCGCCCGTCTTCGCCTGGCCTCATCGACGCTCGGCGACTTTCCCACCAACTCTAGACCCGGCTTTGCAGGAACGCATCGATCTTGTCATCGGCGTAGTGCAAACCGCCGGGATAACAAGGGCCATGATTATCGTCCCAGCTCGACTCATCGAGAATCATGGTGCGTTCTGCTGGCGTACGGCCTGGCCGGACCGGATCGCCAGCAGGATTCCCGATGATGCAATGCGCCTTGCGCCCATACCGTTCAGGGCATACCAACCCGATCAATCAGCCATAGCCTCCCCCACTACCCGCTTGTTCACCATAACCGGCTCGACATCCTTGCCCGGCTTGCCACCCACCGCCTTCAAATCCTTGGCAAACGTCCCATCCACCTCCCCCTTGAAGAAATTCTTGCCATAAATCAGCAAGCACAACACAACGCCAATCCCGAATGCCCAGCTCGCGCCTTTGATCGCCAGTACCGCTCCAATCACGCCGGCGATACCCAGGTCGCGCTGGCTACGCGCTTCAAGGATGCCCAAACGCACGCTCACGTAACCCTGGATCAGCAGCGTCAGCGACAGGGCTACACCGAGGATCGGCTGCACCAACGTCACGACCGGCAACAGCAGCAGACCGCTGTTGGTCCCCCAACGGAACGACCCGACTCCGCCGATGATCGACTTCATCGCCTTCGGTCCGCCTTTAAATCGCTCGATCACCACCACCAGCATCGCCGCCCATTTCGGGCCGCACATCGCGACGTCCGGGCCGAAGATGCTCATGAACGCATTGCGTGCGCCGAAGATCAGGTGGGCGCGATCGGCGTTGTAGTCGACGACTTCGTCGGTGCGGACGGTTTCAGCTTCGTCGAGCAATGATTTCGCGCTGAGGACATCGCCGAACACGATGATGTAGGCCGCGAGCATGGTCGGCAGCGCGGAGATGAACATCGAGAGCGGCGGCATGCCCAGGCCAAATACCGTGTAGTTGTTCCACAGGCCAGCGAAATCCGGTTGGCTGATGCCCCACTGGAGGGTTGGCCAGGGCGCTTCACCGAACAATGGGGCAATCACCACGGCTAGCAGCACGATCGGCAAGATGCCGAGCTTGGCGAAGTTCCACCAGAAACGGTTGCGTTGCTTGAGCTCGTTGAAGTGCTGGGAAAAGATCAAATAGAAGGCGATACCGACCGCAATGGAAATGGTCCAGGGCAGCACATTGAATTTACCGCCGACCTGGAATACTGCGATCACCGCGCTCAAGCCAGCGCCGACGATGATCCCCGATTTGATCGCCGAAGGTACATACTCCACCACCTTCTTCGCCATGCCGGTCGCCCCCAGGGCGATTGAAAAAATCCCCAGCATCAACTGGAAGGCAATCAAGGCGTGGACACGCTCCGAGCCCATCGGAAACTGCGCGCAGTAGGCCATCAACAGCGGCACCGCCGGGGTGATCCATCCGGGTACGGTCGGGTCGCCAAGCAAATGGTGCGCGAGGTACAGCAAGCCGTTGAGCATCACGACGGCGAGCGCAACCTCAAAAGGCATGCCGAGCAGTTCGGTCATCAGCGGAATCGCCGCCAGGTCCACGGCGCACATGAGCAAGCCTTGGAGATAGTCTGGAAGCTCGATCTTGTAGTGGATAAACGGTAGCCGGACCTTGAAAGGACCGAGCGGGATGTACGGGCTTTCGCTCCGTTGCGCAGGAGTGTCGGACATTCGGTTCACCTGTTTTATTGGATTTGTAATGGCGGGCGCATGCTCCGGCAGCACCGGAGTCGTGAGTGACAAAGATCAATAGGCAGCGCGATAGATCTTCTCGATATCGGCGGCGGTCAGCTTGCGCGGGTTGTTGCGCATCAGGCGGTCGATCTTGCTGGCCTCGTCGGCCATCGCGGGGATAGCGTCTTCGGGCACGTTGAAACTGCGCAGGCCAGAGGGGATATCCACGGCGGCACATAGATCGGCCATGGCCCTGACGGCCTGGTCTGCCGCATTCTTGTCGCTCAGGTTCTCAACGCGCACGCCCATGGCTTCGGCGATGTCGCGAAAACGCTCGACGCAGGCAGTCTTGTTCCACTCCATCACATACGGCAGCAGCAAGGCGTTGCTGACGCCGTGGGCAATGTTGAACCGCCCGCCCAGCGGGTACGCCAGCGCATGCACCGCCCCTACCCCCGCGTTGCCGAACGCCATGCCGGCCATCAGGCTGGCGGTGGCCATGTCTTCCCGAGCCTGCAGGTTGGTTGGGTTGGCATAAGCCTTCGGCAGCGCCTTGGTGATCAGCCTGATCGCGCCCAGGGCGATGGCATCGGTGATCGGCGAAGCGTTTACCGAAATATACGACTCGACCGCATGCACAAGTGCGTCGACACCACTGGCCGCCGTCACGCTGCGCGGACAAGTCAATGTCATGGCCGGGCTGACCAAGGCCACGTCGGGCAGCAGGTAATCGCTGACGATGCCTTTCTTCAACTGCGCTTGCTTGTCGGAAAAAATCGCCACGTTGGTGACCTCCGAGCCTGTGCCGGCAGTCGTCGGAATGGCAATCAACGCTGGGCCTTTGCGTTTCACCAGATCAACACCGAACAGTTCGCTCAGCGGACCTGCATGTCCGACAAACGCCGCGACGCCCTTGGCGATATCGATGGCGCTACCGCCACCCACGGCGATCAATCCATCGTGGCCGCCCTCGCGATAAGCACGGGTGCAGTCTTCGACGATGGCCACTTCAGGCTCCGGCTTGACCTGGTCGAAAATGCCGTAGCGGCGGTCGCCGAGTTGCGCGAGCGCGAGATCAACGGTGCCGGAATTCACTAGGATGACGTCTGTGACGATCAGCGGATTCTTGACCTCCAGGCGCGTCAGTTCCGCGCCAAGCTGCTCGATTGCGCCAGGTCCGGTGATCAATTTGTTAGCGATTTTGAAAGCAGAGATATTCATCGGGCTCGTCCAGTTGATGTTGTTTTATTGGAAGACGTGCCACAGGAGATAGCGAAAGGCGTGCCAATGCCCACAAGGCCCTTATTGCACGGGGCTTTGCGCGATTTTCACGAGAGCAGGAGGGTTTTTACGGACCAGTGGCGATTAGTTTTCTGATCGATTTGGCTGGGTCTGATCAGGATCCTAATCAGACTGTTCCCAGCGTTTCATTTTCTGCACTACCGTGGCCTGGCTCACCCCCAGCGCCTTGGCCGCAAGGCGCGTGGTCTTGTGCGTAAGCAGCGCGGCACGAATCGCACTGCGCTCGGCATTTTCCAGTACCTTGCGCAGCGGCAGGCCAGTGTCACTGGTGTTGGGTGGATTGAGGTCGAGGAGCTCTTCCGGCATATCAAGCGCCTCGACGGTCCCGGTCTGATTGGTCACCACCAGCCGCTCGACCAGGTTGATCAACTCGCGGATGTTGCCAGGCCAGTCGTAGTCGCACATCAGGTCGAGGGCCTCGAGACTCCATTGGACCTGGCGTTCATAGCGGGCGTTGAACCGGTCGAGGTAGTAATGCAGCAGCGGCGCGATCTCCTCCCGACGTTCGCGCAGTGCCGGAATGTGGATCGGCACCACGTTGAGCCGGTAATACAGGTCAGCCCGGAAACGGCCTTGCGCCACCTGCTGCTTGAGGTCATGGTGGGTGGCGCTGATGATGCGCACATCGACCTCCTTCAGCTCCAGGCCACCCACCGGAATGAAGCGGTTTTCTTCGATCACCTTGAGCAGCTTGACCTGCACCGGCAACGGCAAATCACCGATTTCGTCGAGAAACAAGGTGCCGTGATGCGCAAGCTCCAGCAGGCCACGCTTGCCTTTGGGGCCGGCGCCGGTGAACGCTCCGGGCACATAGCCAAACAGCTCGGCTTCGATCAGGTTTTCCGGCAGTGCGCCGCAGTTGAGTGCGAGGAAGGGTTCGCTGGCACGGGGGCTGGCGTTATGGATGAATTGCGCGACGAGAGTCTTGCCGACGCCGGTTTCGCCTTGGAGCAACACCTTGACCGAGCTGCTGGCAACCTGGCGAGCCAGCGAGAGGACGCGGCCGGACACCTCCTGATCGGCCATCAGCGGCGAGCGCAGGAGATTGTCTCGTTGGCCGGCGTGGAGCTTCGCGGTGCTGTTGCGCAGTTGCTTGAGCTGTTGCAGCTCATCGCGCTCATGCTTCATGCGCAGCAGTTCCGTCATGTCGCGCACGGTACTGACCACGTATGAAATCCGCTTGCCAGCATCGAGAATCGGCGTGGCGCTGACGAGCAGCTTCTTGCCCTGGCTCAGGCTCTGCATCACCGACACCGGCCGACCGCCCTGCAATACCCTCAAGGTAGCCGATTGCGAAATGACGCCCTCCTTCACCAGCTCCCGCATGGATCGGCCGATGAGATCCGCGCCGCTAAGCCCGGTCAGGCGCTCATAGGCCTGATTGACCTTCAACGTCTTGCCGTCGCCATCGGTGATGTAGACGCCGTCATGCAAAGCGTTGAGCAGCTCTTCGAAACTGGCGTCGTTGAGGTTCACCGGGGACGTTCCTTCCTGGGGGCATGGCCGTCAAGTGTAAACGTAGAGCCGCGGTTTGAGGCGACACAAACGATTGGCGCTGATTCAACGAAATCGAAGGGAGGTGCGGCTGGATTATGCGTCCCGCCGCTGATCCGGACTGTGCTGGGGCCATCAGCTTGCAAGAGCGCAGGCAGCAAGGTCTGCAACACCAGCATCGTGCTGCCGGCGGTCCCGATTGCAAATGAATAGTTCCCTGCCCTTACGCTCCCGGGCCGGAATTCAATGGCTGTCGAGTTGAGTTCCGCCCCGAGGATCCTGGCGCCACAAATTTCAGCCGCAGCCTGCACCGCGGTCAGGTGCTGGCGCAACAATCCGGGACGGGAGCGCTTGCCGCGTATCCCCGTCATCCGGAACGCTCGACCGGTAATGATGGAAAGGCTGAGGGCGGTACGGAGCACCTGCCCTCCTCCATGGGTGCCGTCGATCAGAATCAGATCTTGGCTCATCGATCAGCCCTTCACGCAGACGACTTGGCGCAAGGTATGGACGACTTCCACCAGGTCGCGCTGGGCCGCCATGACCGCGTCGATGTCTTTGTAAGCCATCGGGATTTCGTCGATGACGGCTTCATCCTTGCGGCACTCGACGTGGGCGGTCGCCCGAACCTGGTCCTCGACGGTGAACACCGCTTTCGCCTTGGTACGGCTCATCACTCGGCCGGCACCGTGCGAGCAACTGCAGAATGCCTCCTCGTTCCCCAGTCCTCGCACAATGAAGCTCTTGGCGCCCATTGACCCCGGGATAATTCCCATCTGCCCCTTCTGCGCAGAGACGGCGCCTTTGCGCGTAAGGAGGATGTCCTCACCGAAATAGGTGCCCCGCTCCACATAGTTATGGTGGCAGTCGACGGCGACCAGCCGGGACTCGAAAGGCTTGGTGATGATCGACCGCACGGCGTCGAGCACCGCAAGCATCATGACCGCGCGGTTCTGCTTGGCGAAGTCCTGGGCCCATTCGACCGCCTCGACGTAGTCATCGAAGCTGGACGTGCCTTCGCGCAGGTAGGCCAGGTCCTGGTCAGGCAAGTTGACCATGTGCTTGCGCATTTCCTCGCGGGCCTTCTCGATGAAGTAGGTGCCGATCATGTTTCCTACGCCACGGGAACCGGTGTGAAGCATCACCCAGACATGGTCGGCTTCGTCCAGGCACACCTCGACGAAATGGTTGCCGGTGCCCAACGTCCCGAGGTGTTTGCGGTTGTTGGTCTTTTTCAGGCGCGGGTGCTTGTCGGTGATGAGGTCGAACCGGCCTTCGAGCGCCGACCAGGCCTGGTCGACGATTTGCGGCGTGGTCTCCCAGGCTCCCTTGTCACGGCCGTTGCGCCCGGAAGTGCGTCCATGCGGAACAGCTTTCTCAATGGCCGTACGCAGGCCAAACAGGTTATCGGGAAGGTCGGCGGCGCGAAGCGAAGTGCGCACTGCCGACATTCCGCACCCGAGGTCGACCCCGACGGCTGCGGGAATCACCGCACCCTTGGTCGGGATCACGCTGCCGATCGTCGAGCCTTTCCCCAGATGAACATCGGGCATGACCGCCATGTGCTTGAACACGAACGGCATCTGCGCAGTGTTCATCAGCTGTTGCTTGGCCTCCGGCTCGACCGGGACACCACGGGTCCACATCTTGATCGGCTTGCCGTTTTCGACTTCAAGCAATTGATAGGTTTGGGTGGTCATTGTTTCGCTCCTGTTTTTTGTGTGGGAGCTCCATAGCGAGCGGCATGCCAATTTGATCGTTGGCGGAGCAAAAATTATTTATCTAATTGATTTATAAATGTTTATTGAATCTTTTAAAGCATTCTGCGCCCCGTTGCGATGCGATAAAACGATAAAATATCTATACTTTTCTATCGGAACATATCTTTCAGGATAGATCGCAATGCGCGCCAAAAAGACAGTCGCCATCGGAATTCTAGGATCGAAGCTCGACCGTGTGGGAAAAGGTTCGCAGCGCTGGAACAAATGGCGCCCCACCCTCTCGCTGTGCCAACAGCCCGACCTGCTGATCGATCGGCTTGAACTGATTCACGGGGAAGCGCGGTGGGATACCGATCTTGCCCTGAAAGTCGCGGCGGATATCGCCCAGGTATCGCCTGAAACCGAGGTTCGCCTGCACCCCATGGCGCTGCAAAATCCCTGGGATTTCGAGGAGGTGTATGCCTCGCTGCATGACTTCGCGGCGGGCTATCCGTTTGACACCGCCGGCGAGGATTACCTTGTCCACATCACCACGGGTACCCACGTCCAGCAGATCGTCTGGTTCCTGCTGGCCGAGTCCCGCCACATCCCCGCCAAACTGATACAGACCCAACCCAGTGGCGCGCGGGAGGACGATTCTGCCCCGGCAGGCAGACACGTCGTCACCGATCTCGACCTGCAGCGCTACGACCAGATCGCCAAGCGATTCCAGGCTGAACGCCTGCAAGGCACGGAGTTGCTCAAGTCCGGCATTGCGACGCGCAACGCGGCGTTCAACCGGACCATCGAGCAGATTGAACGGGTCGCCGCTCGATCCCGGGCTCCCATCCTGATCAGCGGCCCCACGGGGGCGGGAAAATCATTTCTGGCGCGGCAGATCTACGAACTCAAGCGTGGTCGCCACCAGGTCGATGGCGCGTTCGTCGAGGTCAACTGCGCCACCTTGCGCGGCGATACCGCGATGTCGACGTTGTTTGGCCATACCAAAGGTGCGTTCACCGGCGCGCAACAGGCGCGAGAAGGGTTGTTGCGCTCGGCACACAAGGGCGTGTTGTTCCTCGACGAGATCGGCGAGCTGCCGCTCGACGAACAAGCGATGCTCCTGAAAGCAATCGAGGAAAAAAGATTCTTGCCGATGGGCTCCGATAAAGAAGTCGAGTCTGACTTCACCTTGATCGCCGGTACCAATCGAGACCTGCAAGCGCGTGTCAACGAAGGCCAGTTCCGCGAGGACCTCCTCGCCAGGATCAACATCTGGACATTCGTCCTGCCTGGCCTGGCCAACCGCAGCGAGGACATCGAACCAAACATCGATTTCGAGCTACAGCGATATGCCAGGGACAACGGCCACAGGGTTCGCTTCAGTGCCGAAGCCCGGCGCCGATATTTGTCGTTCGCCACGAGTAGGGATGCGAACTGGTCCGGAAACTTCAGGCAGCTCTCAGCGTCAATCACGCGCATGGCGACCCTGGCGGATAGCGGCCGCATCGACATGGCGCTTGTGGAGGATGAGTTGGAGCGACTGCGCCAGGACTGGCGATTGCCGGCAACCTCCGATCCATTGTCCGAGCACTTGGCTAACGCCGGACTTGAGATCGACCTGTTCGATCGCCTGCAACTGGAGTCGGTCTTGAGGGTGTGCCGCACAGCGGCAAGCCAGGCAGACGCCGGGCGCAAGCTCTTCGCCCACAGCCGGACAGCCAAGGCATCGCCTAACGATTCCGATCGAATCCGAAAATTCCTGGCTCGATTCAATATCACCTGGAGCCAGGTTCACGAACTTTCAGCGCCGCGTCGTTGAGCGTCGGGAAGACCACGCCGATGCCCTTCTTGATCCTCCATCGAATAACAAAGTGTTGCGTACAACAAACAATCAAACCGTAACTTTCAAATCCACGCCCAGTGCCTCGGCAAATGCCTTGACCAAGGGGCTGCGCACGATGTTATGGCGCAGGATCAGACTGAACGGCGTGACAATGTTGATCAGGTCCGGACGAACGGCGCGAAACTCTCCCCGCGCCACCATCGGCGCGGCGTAATGCTGGGGCAGGAAGCCCAGGAAACGGCCCGTCTTGATCAGCAGCGCAACGGCTTCCACTTGGGTGGCCGACGCGGAAAAGCTGTCGTAGCGGGCGAATTTCAATTTGTCGCGATGAACCGCATAGCGATGGTTGATGCACTCGTGCTCCTTGAGCACATCTTCGCCCATGTCCGCATCCGCCATGGAAAACAGCGGGTGACCGACGGCGCAATAAACCTCCGAGCGTTCTTCATAAAGTGCGTAATAGTCGAATTCTTCGCGCTTTTGATAAATCGGCACGATTCCCGCTACCAACCGGCCCTCGACGACACCTCTTTCAACTTCATCAAGTTGCGTGGCCTGAAGTTGAAACCTGACCTTGGGCGACTGTTCATTGATTCGTCTAAGGGCGGCAACTAACGGGGAGTTGGTATCGGAGATCGTGTTATCAATAACGCCAACGCCCAAGTCCCCGACAAGTTCGTTTTGCGCGGAACTAAGTCGGTCGCGAAAGTTGTCGACCGAGGCAAATAAATCGATTGACGCCTGATACACCAGGCGTCCTTCTTCCGTCAGGTGAAAACCCTCTCGCCCCCGTGTGCAAAGGCGCATTCCGATGCGGATTTCCAGGTCGGAAATCTGTTTGCTGATGGCTGCCAGCCCCACATTCAGCTCATTCTGCGCGGCGCTGAAGCCGCCCGCCTCGACCACGGCCTTGAAGACTTTGAGCAGTTTGAAGTCCAGCCCGCTGAGGGCCAATGGCGCCCGTTGCGGCGCTTTCGGCGGCGGGTTTCCGGAATTGGAAAGTGGGGTTTCCATAATGCTTATTTACCTCTGGCGCCCTATTCAACAACCTGTGCCCAACAACAAAAACACGCTGGCCTAATAATAATGATCACAGAAAACCAGGCTTGGCAACTGCCAATAAATCCCGAGGATCAGCGCCAAACCGCTGATCTGGAAACATTAAAAGCTGACACTTCGATCAGCTCTCGCACTGATGCAACTGCCCCCTTGAAAACTGCTCTGGCCTGACTTCGCTCGCCGATTTTTGTGGCGGCGTCATGGCCTGGAGTACCCGTTTCAGTTCGCGTTACCGACGAGGAAAACAACAATGTCCCAAACCACCGACCGTCTCTGGGGTGCCCGCTTCAAAAGCGGCCCTTCCGAAGCCTTGGCGGCCCTGTCCCGTTGCCCTGAGCGTTACTTCCGGCTCACCCCGTACGACCTCGCCGGGTCCAAGGCCCATGCCCGGGAATTGCAGCGCGCCGGCCTGCTGAGCGAGCAGGAAACCCTGACGATGCTCGATGCGCTGGAGCGTATCGGCGCGGATTACCGCGCCGGCAGCATTGCCCCGACCCTGGATGACGAAGACGTCCATACCTTCATCGAGCGGCTGCTGACCGAGCGCCTGGGTGCCCTGGGTGGCAAGCTGCGGGCCGGTCGTTCGCGCAACGACCAGACCGCCAACGACCTGCGGCTGTTCCTGCGTGACCATGTGCGCACCCTGGCCGTAGAGGTGCTGGGCCTGCAGCAGGCGCTGGTGGACCAGGCCGAGCAGCATGTCCAGAGCATCTGCCCCGGATTTACTCACCTGCAGCAAGCACAACCGATCGTGTTTGCCCATCACTTGCTGGCCCATGCCCAATCGATGCTGCGCGACGTGCAGCGCCTGGTGGACTGGGACGCGCGCACGTCGCTGTCCCCGTTGGGTGCGGCGGCCATGGCGGGCTCGGCAATCGCTCGCTTACCTCAGCAGTCGGCAAAGGAAATGGGTTACAGCGGTGTCTGCGAGAACTCCATCGACGCCGTGGCCAGCCGAGATCACGTCGCCGAGTTCCTGTTCATCGCCAGCATGCTCGGCATCAACATCTCGCGCCTCGCCGAGGAGTTCTGCCTGTGGTCGTCGCGGCAGTTTCGCTGGGTTGAACTGGACGATGCCTACGCGACCGGCAGTTCGATCATGCCGCAGAAAAAGAACCCGGACATCGCTGAACTGGCGCGGGGCAAGGCGGGCCGGCTGATCGGCAACCTCACCGGGCTGTTGTCCACGCTCAAATCCTTGCCGCTGTCCTACAACCGCGATTTGAGCGAAGACAAGCACGGCGTGCTCGACAGCGTCGACACCCTGCTGCTGGTGCTGCCGGCCATGGCCGGAATGGTTGCGACGATGAAGGTCGATATCGAGGAACTGCGGCGCCAGGCACCCATGGGCTTTACCCTCGCCACCGAAGTCGCCGACTGGCTGGCGGTGCGCGGCGTGCCGTTCAAGGAGGCCCATGAAATCACCGGGGCGCTGGTCCAGGCGTGCGAGAAACACGGCATCGAATTGTGGGACGCCTCCGCGGCGCTGCTGGCGGAAATCGACCCGCGCCTGACCCCGGAAGTCCGCGAAAGCCTGACCCTCGAGGCCGCCATCGCTGCGCGCAGCGGCTGGGGAGGCACCGCACCGCAACAGGTGCGTGAACAGATCGGCCGCCTGAAAACCGCCCTCGCCGCCCAACAGCGATGGACCGAGGACTATCAAGGATTTCGCCTCTAAAGCAGCACATAAAACCTGTGGGAGCGAGCTTGCTCGCGATAGCGGTGGATCAGCCAAGTTGATGTTGAAAGTGAAACTGTAATCGCGAGCAAGCTCGCTCCCACAGTGATGGCGGCGAAACCAAGTACGGAGAACCAACATGAGCCAGACACAGGCAGAACGACTCCAGGCGGAGCGCAAGCTGGCGGAAAACCAGTTCGATATCACCCAGTACGACCATGTGCCCCGGCGCTACTACGGGCGGATCTTCTTCGCCACGGTGATCGTCATCGCACTCATCGGCCTGGTGCGCGCCTTCGCCGAAGGCAAGATCGAGTGGTCCTACATCGGCCAGTTCCTGACGTCCCAGGCGATCATGTGGGGCTTGCTCAACACCATCATCATGGCGGTGCTGGCGATGGCGCTGGGCATCGTGTTCGGCGTGATCACCGCGATCATGCGCATGTCGGCCAACCCGATCCTGCGTTACGTGGCTTTGATCTATACCTGGCTGTTTCGCGGCACGCCGCTGATCCTGCAACTGCTGTTGTGGTTCAACCTGGCGCTGATCTTCCCCACCATCGGCATCCCTGGCCTGTTCGAGATGGACACGGTGAGCCTGATGACGCCGTTCGTGGCTGCGCTGTTTGGCTTGAGCATCAACCAGGGCGCCTACACCGCCGAAGTGGTGCGCGCCGGCCTGCTCTCGGTGGACACCGGGCAATACGAAGCCGCCAAGTCCATCGGCATGCCGCGCCTGCAAGCGCTGCGCCGGATCATCCTGCCCCAGGCCATGCGCATCATCATCCCGCCGGTGGGCAACGAGTTCATCAGCATGGTCAAGATGACCTCGCTGGCGAGCGTCATCCAGTACTCGGAACTGCTCTACAACGCCCAGAACATCTACTACGCCAACGCCCGCGTGATGGAGCTGCTGATCGTCGCCGGTATCTGGTACCTGGCCACCGTCACCGTCCTGTCCTTTGGCCAAAGCCGCCTGGAGCGTCGTTTCGCCCGCGGCGCCGGCAAGCGTTCTTGAGGAGCCCCACATGAGAAGCATCGTCAAGGCCGTGGGCCTGAACAAATATTACGACCAGTTCCACGCGCTGAAGGACATCAACATCGAAGTCGAGCAAGGCGAAGTGTTGTGCATCATCGGCCCGTCCGGCTCGGGCAAGAGCACCTTGCTGCGCTGCGTCAACCAGCTGGAAAAAATCGACAAGGGCGGCTTGTGGGTCGACGGCGAACTGGTGGGTTACCGGATCGTCGGCAACAAGCTGCACGAACTCAACGAAACACAGGTCGCACGCCAGCGCTTGTCCACCGGCATGGTGTTCCAGCGTTTCAACCTGTTCCCGCACATGACCGTGCTGCAGAACATCATCGAAGGGCCGTGCCAGGTGCTCAAGCGCTCCCCGAAAGAGGCGAACGAAGAAGCCCTGGAATTGCTCGCCCGCGTCGGCCTGGCCGACAAGCGCAACAGCTACCCCATCGAGCTTTCGGGCGGCCAGCAACAACGCGTTGCCATTGCCCGTGCGCTGGCCATGCGGCCCAAGCTGATGTTGTTCGATGAACCCACTTCGGCACTCGACCCGGAACTGGTCGGTGAGGTGCTGTCGGTGATGCGCGATCTCGCGCAGACCGGCATGACCATGATCGTCGTCACCCATGAACTGGGCTTCGCTCGCGAGGTTTCCAACCGCATGGTGTTCATGGACGACGGGCAGATCGTGGAGGCTGGAAGCCCCGAAGAAATACTAATAAGTCCGCAAAACCCTCGCACCCAGAGCTTCATTTCTGCCGTTCGAACCTAGGCGCCGGTTGGCGCTCACAACACTCATAAGAGAACGACCATGAAGAACTTCATCATTCCCGCAGTACTCGCAGGCGTCGTGGCCTCCGGCTTCACCTTCGCCGCCGAATTGCCGGCCAGCATCAAGGCCAAGGGCGAGATCGTCGTAGCGATCATGCCGAACTACCCGCCGATGGACTTCAAGGACCCGGCCACCAACACCCTCACCGGCTTCGACTACGACCTGGGCAATGCCCTGGCCGAACGCCTGGGCGTGAAGATCAAATGGCAGGAAACCGGCTTCGAACAGATGATCAACGCCCTGACCACCGACCGTGTGGACCTGGTGCTGTCGGGCATGACCGACACCGCCGAGCGGCAGGCCAGCGTGACCTTCGTCGACTATTTCACCAGCGGCCCGCAGTTCTATACCTTGCAGAAAAACAAGGACACCAACGAGATCGTCGACCTGTGCGGCAAGAAAGTCGGCACCAGCCGCCGCACCAACTTCCCAGCGGAAATCGCAGCGTGGAGCAAGGTCAACTGTGAAGGCGCCGGCAAGCCCGCGATCAATGTGATCGGCACCGAAGGCTCGGCCGATGCCCGTGCGCAACTGCGCCAGAGCCGCATCGATGCAGCCATGCAAGGCAGTGAAACCCTGCCGTACCTCAAGACCCAGGAAAAGGACATGTACAAGACCGTCGGCCTGCCGATTTCGGCGCAGTACAGCGGCATGGGCGTAAGCAAGCAAAAACCTGAGCTCAGTGAAGCGGTGAAGGTTGCGCTGCAAAGCATGATCGATGACGGCAGCTACCAGGTGATCCTCAAGAAGTGGGACTTGGAGCTGGGTGCGATCAAGACCGTGACGCTCAACGCCGGGAAGTGATCGTACAGGCAACATCAATCCAGTGTGGGAGCGAGCTTGCTCGCGATGAGGCCCGTACATTCAACATGTTTGGTGAATGACACACCGCTATCGCGAGCAAGCTCGCTCCCACAGGGGGCTGGTGTTTTTCGATAAACAATGGAGCACTAGCGATGTCCTCCTTACCCACCTGGCCCGAACAGCACAAAGCGTGCCTCGCCCTGGCCTTCGACCTCGATGGCCCGACCGGCGATGCCATGCTAAATGGTTCGATCTGGCGCAAGCCCGAATACTTCGGCTTCGGTGGCTACGGCCCATACCGGGCACTACCACGCTTGCTCGATCTGCTGGATGAGTTCCATATCCCGACGACATTTTTCGTCCCGGCGTGGGTCGTGGAGAACTGGCCTAAACAGTGCCAGGCGATCGTCGAGCGCGGCCATGAGGTGGCTTATCACGGCTACAAGCACGAATCGTTCTACGCCCTGACGCTGGAACAGCAAAAGGACGTGATGAAGATCTCCCGCGAGGTGTTCTGGCAGCACTTGAATATCCGCGCCGAAGGCTTCCGTACGCCGTCCGGCGACTGGCGCGCCGAAACCCCGGCCATGTTGGTCGAGGCCGGTGTGACCTACTCCAGCAGCATGCGCGGCGATGACCGGCCGTACCTGGTGAACGTGCCGGGGTTCGATACGCCGCTGGTGGAGATTCCTGGTCGCTGGGAGATGGACGATTACGCCTCCCTCGCCTACACCCGTGCGCCGAACTTCCCTTCCGGGCTGGATCGCACGGCCAGTTACGCGCTGACCCTGGATAACTGGTGTCGCGAATACGACGGCGCCATGGATGAAGGCTTATGCCTGACCACCCTCTTCCACCCCAAGATTACCGGCAAGCCGGGCCGCATCCTGCTGCTGGAAAAACTCTTCGAGCACATGCGCACCCGCGACGACGTGTGGTTTGCCACCTGCCGTGACGTCGCCCAGTGGTGGCTCAAGGAGCATCATCATGGCTGATTCGCCAATCTGGCCGAACGGCCATCGCTGCGCCGCGGTATTGACCGTGGATTACAACGACATCCACGGCATCCTCACGCAGGCCCCGGAAGTCGCCAGGCGGGACAAGACCCTGTCGGTATGGCGCTACGGCACCCAACGCGGCGTGGAGCGGTTGCTCGGCCTGTTCAAGGAACTCGGCGTCCCGAGCAGTTGGTTCGTCCCCGGTCTCGTTGCCGAGGAAAACCCCGGGCACCTCCAGTCGATCCTGGCCGACGGCCATGAAGTCGCCTGCGCCGGCTACCGACATCAGGACTACGACACGCTGGACCTGGCGGCGCAACGCGACGACATCGCCAAGGGCTGCGAGACCCTGGCCCGGCTGACCGGACAGCGCCCGGTCGGCTTTCGTCTCCCGGCGGGCAATGGCGCGCCGGGGTTCATCGAGGCCTTGAAAGACCACGGCATTCGCTGGTCCTCGTCGTGGCGTGGCGATGACTTGCCATTCGCCCACCCGACAGCGCCCAGCGTGATTGAAGTGCCGCTGCATTATGAACTGGAGGACGAGCCCTACTTCGCCTTCAACTTGAGCCCGGCGGTACCCCCCGCACAATCGCGGATCGCCTCCTACAGCCACACTTTGGGCAACCTGCAGATGGACTTCGCCGGGTTTCACCGGTTTGGCCTTTGCTACGTGCTTCGCCTGCACCCGGAAATCATCGCCACGCCAGGACGGATCGGCGTGCTGCGTGAATTGATCAAGGGCATCCAACAACACGATGACGTGTGGATCGCCACGGGCGCTGAGGTCGCTAAGTGGTGGGCAGCAACCGCTGCGCCGGTGGCCGAGGACCATCCGGCGTCGGTCTACGAGCGGCATTATCGGGACTATGTTGCATGGGGCGATGTTTCATGAGCGAACGTTTGCAGCACCTGGCGCAATTCGTCCGGTCGCACGCTGGATCGGTGTCAGGCATGATCACTCTGGCTCCGGTTCGCGAGTCATCGCGGTGCACGCCAACATCTGAATAAGGACATTTGCATCACCGTGGCCACTTACTCGCTCGTTATTCGACGCTTGATGATCGTGTCACTGACCATCGTCGTCAGCCGTGCCATCACCAGCCCTTTGCTCACGCTGTTCCTGAGCAACAAGTTGGGCCTGGACCAACAGGACGTCGGCCTGCTGCTCGGCATCGCGGTGTTCACCGCCACCCTGCTGGCCCTCTACGGCGGCTACATCATCGACCGCCTGGAAAAGCGCCGGTTGCTGATCCTGGCGATGCTCTCCAGCGCCATCGGCTTCGTGCTGCTGACCTTCGCCGAAAACCTCTACCTGACCACCCTGACCGTCGTCATCACCGAGACAGCGTCCGCGTTGTTCCTTATCGGCTCCAAAGCGATCCTCAGCGAAAACCTGCCCATCGGCCAGCGTGCCAAGGCGTTTTCCCTGCGCTACACCCTGACCAACATCGGCTACGCCACCGGTCCCATGCTCGGTGTGGTGATTGCCGGCGTCTATCCGATCGCGCCCTTCCTGATCGCCGCAGGCATCGCATTTGCGAGCATCTTCCTGATGACCGGCATCCCCAGCGACGCAACGTCGAAACCAGCCTTGACGCCACCGCCCAGTTTTCTCAAGACGCTGAAGACCCTGAAAAACGACCGCACCCTGATCATGTTCACCGGCGGCTGCCTGCTCAGCACCGTCGTACACGGCCGCTTCACCCTCTACCTGTCGCAGTACCTGCTGGTGACCCACGATTCCAAACGCGCTCTGCAAATCATGGCCGCCCTGCTCGCCTGCAACGCCATCACGGTCATCCTGCTGCAATACCAGATCGGTCGGTTCCTCGACCGCGAAAAGCTGCGCCACTGGATCGCCGCGGGCACCGGCCTGTTCATCCTGGGCCTGGTCGGCTTCAGCCTGGCGGACGACATGGTGAGCTGGTGCGTGGCCATGTTCATCTTCACCCTCGGCGAGATGATCATCTACCCGGCCGAATTCCTTTTCGTCGACACCCTGGCACCGGAAGAACTGCGCGGCAGCTACTACGGCGCCCAAAACCTCGCAGCCCTCGGTGGCGCCCTGAGCCCGGTGATCTGCGGCTACCTGCTGCTGCACACCCCGGCCCCGACCATGTTCTATGCCTTGAGCGCACTG
>NZ_JAOSHO010000080.1 GCF_025917275.1 Pseudomonas agronomica
ATACTTCAGACGGGCTGTATCAAGATCTAGCCGTCGCTTTTTTCCGTCTCGTTTCGATGATGTTCAGGCCAGCTGTCAATCGGTCGCTGGCGGTCCTCGTTGAACATCTCGGTGAGCAGCGCATTGGCGCGTCGGTAGGCGTCGTGCCGGAACTTGAGGTCGTCTTCCGGCTGGGCGACGATTTCCTCGAGCATGCGCAGGTTGAGGCGACGGAACTGATCGGCGCGTTCGCGCGCCTCGTACGCGCCGACGCCCATCTGCACCAAGGCGCTGCGACCCAATGCCAGCGCGCTTTCAAAGGTTTCCCGCTCGGCGTTTTCCACGCCCAGTTGCCGCAGGGTGATCAGGTGCGCCATGTCCCGCGCCCGCACGATCAGTTTCAACCCGGGGAAATGCTCCTGGGCCATGCGGGTCAGCGTCAGGTTGTCCTGCTGGTCGTCGATCGCATTGATCAGCACCACCGCCTGGGCCGCGCCGGCCGCGTGGAGCAGATCCAGGCGCGTAGCGTCGCCGTAGAACACTTTCACGCCGAACTTGCGCAGCGTCTCGATGTTGTCGGGATCATGATCCAGAACCACCACCTCGACGCCGCAGGACATCAGCAGACGCCCGGCGATCTGCCCGAAACGACCGAAGCCGGCGATGATCACCCGTGGGTTCTGCTGATCGAAGAGGTCGGATTCCTGGCTGTCCTTCTTGGTGGCCGACTCTATTCGGTCCAGCAGCAGGATCAGCAAGGGCGTCAGGCACATGGACAGGGCCACCGCGAGCGTCAGGCTCTTGCCCCATTGGTCGGTGAGAATGCCGGCCAAGGTCGCGGCGCCGAACACCACGAAAGCGAATTCGCTGCCCTGGCCGAGCAGCACCGCTTGCCAGGAGCGCTGGCCGGCGGGGACGTTGAGGAAGCGGCTGACAGTCTTGATCACCAGCAGTTTGATCAGGATGAAGCCCAGGGTCAGCGTGATGACTTTCAGCGGTGCGTTGATCAGCGTACCGAAATCGATCGACATGCCGACGCCAATGAAGAACAGACCCAGCAGCAAGCCTTTGAACGGCTCGATGTCGCTCTCCAGGGCATGGCGGTATTCGGAACTCGCCAACAAGACCCCGGCGAGGAACGCGCCCATGGCCATCGACAGGCCGGCTTCTTCGAGCAGAAACCCGAAACCGAACACCAGGAACAGCGCCACGGCACTGAAGATTTCTCGCAGGCCTGAGCGCGCGGCGAAGCGCAGCAGCGGTCGCGTCACATAGCGCCCGAGCAGCACGACGATGCTGATGGCGGCGACGATTTTCACGATCGATAGCGCCAAGGCCATGCCTGACGGGGTTTCGCCGTGGGCCGACAACAGCGGGATCATGGCGACCAGGGGAATGGCCGCGATGTCCTGGAACAACAGCACGGCAAAACTGCTGCGCCCGACGGCGGTGGCGGTCAGGTTGCGTTCGCTCATCGCTTGCATGGCGATGGCCGTGGAGGACAGGCTCAAGGTCAGGCCGACCAGCAGCGCTGCCGTCCAGTTCAAACCCAAGGCCGCGCAGAACGCCGCGATCGCGCCGCCGCAGGCCAACATCTGCAAGGCGCCGCCGCCGAACACCATCCGGCGCAGCGCCCACAGGCGCTTGGGATCGAGCTCAAGGCCGATGATGAATAGCATCAACACGACGCCAATTTCAGCGAATTCCAGGATGGCCTTCACGTCGGTGATGAGCTTGAGTCCCCAGGGGCCGATCACGCAGCCGGCCAGCAGGTAACCGAGCACCGGGCCGAGGCCGAAGCGCACGGCAATCGGCACGATCAGCGTCGCCGAGGCCAGGTAGATGAGCATTTCGATCAGGCTGTGCGTCTCCATCTCAATCTTCCTTCCAAGAGGCCAGGCGTGCGCCGTAGTGTTCGATTTGTGCGCGTTGGGTGTCGGACTCGGCGGCATACGCGCCATGCACGGCGACCGGCTCCAGCCAGCGCATGTGGCAATAAAGGGCCGTGGCGTGGAGCGGCTGGGCCAGCGCTGAAAAGTCCGGGTACGCGCCGATCTGGAAATGTTCCCGCTCGCCACCTGTGGTGACGGCCCACAGCAGACCCTTGCCATTGAGGGCCGTGGCGCCTTTGCCGTAGGCCCAGCCATGGGTGAACACCTTGTCGATCCACAATTTCAGGAGCGGCGGCATGCTGTACCAGTACATCGGATGCTGGAGGACGATCAGGTCCGCCTGTTCGACGGCGCGCTGTTCCGCCTCGACGTCGATGGCGAAGTCCGGGTAGAGCGCGTAGAGCGACCGTATGACCACGTCCGGATTGGCGGACGCGCGATTGAGCATCTGCTGGTTGACCCGCGACTGGTCGGGGTAGGGATGGGCGTAAACGATCAGGATCATCGGGGCAATTCCACGAGACAGGGGTCCAGGTCAAAAGGCCGGACATCCTACCGAAATCGTGTGGGTTTTAGGGCATCGTTGTTCAGCGCGCCTCGCCGGGGTCAATTGAGCGGCAGCGAGACCCTGGCCTCCAGGCCGCCGTCCTTGCGGTTCCTGAGGATCAGCGTCCCGCCATGCTCCAGCACCGTCGCCCGTGCCGCCGACAGGCCAAGGCCGACACCGCCGGTATTCTTGTTGCGCGAACCCTCGACGCGGAAGAACGGCGTGAAGACTTGCTCTTGATATTGCGGCGCGATGCCCGGCCCACGATCGACGATGCGGATTTCGACGCAATCGGCGAAGGCCTTCAAACGGACACCCGGTTCGCTGCCATATTTGACCGCGTTGTCGATCAGGTTGGTCAGTGCACGCTTGATCCCGATGGGGCGGCCGACATAGACAAAGCGCTGGGCGCCTTCGAACGACACTTCGGTGCCGGCGTCCCTGAAATCGTCGACGACGGTGTGCAGCAGCTCGGCCAGATCGAACGCCGTGGCGTGTTCCAGGCGTGCTTCGTCGCGGAAGAATTCAAGTGCGGCGTTGACCATCGCCTGCATCTCGTCGACGTCCCTGAACAGCTTCGATTGCTGGTCGGCGTCCTCGATGAATTCCCCGCGCAGGCGCATGCGGGTCAACGGTGCGCGCAGGTCATGGGAGATGGCCGCGAGCATCTGCGTGCGATCCTGGACGAAGTGCTTGAGCTGGGCCTGCATGGCGTTGAACGCCAGGATCGCCTGGCGGATTTCATAAGGACCCACGACCGGGATGGGCGGTGCTCGGAAATCCACGCCGAAGCGCCGGGCGCCCTCGGCAAAATGCTCCAGGGGTGTGGCGAGATGTCGTGTGGCGATCAGGGCGACGATCAGGGTCGACAGCAGGATCAGCCCGAGGATGATCAGGTTGCGCTGCCATTCCCCAAGGCCCCAACTGCGCGACGACACTGAGAATATGACCCAGGTGTGGTCGGTCAGCTCGATGATCACGGCGTAGCGTCGGGCCGGGTCGCCGGCTGGCCAATCGTTTGGCTCGTAGGCCTCGATCCGGGCGTCGGGCCTGGCCAATTGCTGGTGCAGATAGGCCGAGCCTTCGCTGAACTCCGGGTCCTCGATGACGGGCAATCGCGCGTCTTCATGACGCAGCAGCCATTGCACGTTGAGCCCCGGGTCGCTGGCGGCCCGGGCAATGTCGAGACGTTGCCCGGGGGCGGCCGAATCGATGATGCGCGTGATCGCCGCAGCCTTGTCCATCAGGCCGGTTTCCATCAGGGGAGGGCGTGCCCAGGCACCGGCCAATGCACCGAACAATTCATTGAGGACCAGCAAAGCCAACATGGCCACCATCGTGGTCATGGCGATCCAGCGCGCCACGGTGTCCCGTGGGCGAGGCACGGTCGCCCTCCCGGCGGTCATCGCTTCACCACGTGGGGGCTGAACAGGTAGCCGCTGTTGCGGACGGTGCGGATCATCGACGGACCGGTGACGTCGGTCTCCAGCTTGCGGCGCAATCGGCTGACCTGCACGTCGATGCTTCGGTCGAACGCATCGAAGGTCTCGCCACGGGCCAGGTCCAGCAGTTGCTGGCGGGTGAGCACCCGGCGCGGGTGTTCGGCGAAGACCAGCAACAGTTCGAACTCGCCGCTGGACAACGGGATCATGACCTTGTCGGGGGCACGCAACTCCCGGCGGGTGACGTCCAGTTGCCAGCCGTCGAACTCCAGGACCGGGCGGGTCAAGTCGCCCAAGGTGCCCCTGGCTTCACCGGTGCGCCGAAGGACTGCGCGCACCCGGGCCAACAGTTCGCGGGCGTCGAAGGGTTTGGTCAGGTAGTCGTCGGCGCCCATTTCCAGGCCGACGACGCGGTCGCTCAATTCGCCCATGGCGGTGAGCATGATGATCCCGACCCGGTGCTCGGTACGCAGGCGCTGGCAGAGCACCAGCCCGTTGTCGCCCGGCAGCATCACGTCAAGGATGATCAGGTCTGGCTGCCGGCGTTCCACCGCTTGCCACAGGGCATTGCCATCGGCGGCGACTTCGACGCTATAGCCATGTTGTTCGAGAAATTTGCGCAGGAGGGCGAGGACTTCGAGGTCATCGTCCACCAGGAGTAAATGGCTCACGGTGGTCACGTCGGGCAATGAATACGGGGTGGAATAGTAGGGGCTATCCGGGGCTTGCGTCATATATTTCAATCCGGAAACAAAGCTGCCGGCTAGCAATATTGCGGAAATCTGTGGGCAAGAAAACGGCGGCAGGATGGGGTCGATGTCGGTCTATCCAAAGAGTCAGTTCTACCCATAACCCGTGGCGAGGGAGCTTGCTCCCGCTGGGTCGCGTAGCGGCCCCCTAAAAGCGGTGAGCGCTTCGCACTCAAGCGGGAGCAAGCTCCCTCGCCACGGGTTTGGTGTTCGGCTTTTAACCGGCATTGGCACCATCCCATTCCTCCCCGAGATAGCCCCGCATGCCGATCACCAAACCCGCGCCGCTGCTTGTCCGATCCACCGTCATCGTCGCGCTGGCGGCCCTCGCCAGCGGTTGCACCAGTACGCCCACTGCCACGCCGGGCAGTTGCGAGAGCGTTCCCTTTACCGTGCATGACCCGGTCGAGCCGGTAAACCGTGGCATCTTCGCCTTCAACCGCGCCGTCGACGATTACGCCCTGGCGCCCATTGCCCGTGGGTATCGCAAATTGCCGGACATGTTCCAGGCTGGCGTGCACAACTTCGTCGCCAACTTCGGCGAGCCCAAGGTATTCATCAATGATCTGCTGCAAGGCAACGGGCAGCGTTCGGTCAACACGCTGGGCCGTTTTGCCATTAACACCACGGTGGGCATCGTCGGGTTGATCGATGTGTCGGGCAAGCTGGGTATTGAGCGCCACGAGTCGGATTTCGGCCAGACGTTCGGCGTCTGGGACATCGCTCCCGGACCGATCGTTGAACTGCCGCTGCTGGGCACCGCCAACCTGAGGGATGCGACCGGCAAGGTGGTGAGCTTTGCGGTCGATCCGTTCGGCGACAACAGCGATACCGTTGAAACCTTGGGCACGATCAAGACCGTGGGTGGCGTCGTCGATGGCCGCGCGCAGGCGTTGCCGCTCACCGACAAGCTCCAGGCCCAGCCTGATTACTATGTGGCGCTTCGCGACGCCATCGCCCAGCGCCGTGCCGATTTTGTCGCGCAAGGAAAGTTGGGTTCCGTCCAGGACGCGCCGCACTGTGGGGATGAGGGCGCCGCGAATGAATAGCCAGGCGCTGGTCCTGCATCGACGGGTGAAAACCCTCGACCAGGGTGCGTTGCATTGCCGCGAAATGGAGTTGCGGCTGGCCGAGGATGGTCGTCACGTGCTGTTCAGCCGCTACGTCGAACGGTACGACCCGCAGCAGGTCGGTCAATCGGCAACCCAGCACTATCGCGTGCCCTTGGCGAGCATGATTCGCTGGATGGTCAATAACGGCGAGCGGGGGAGTGCGCCGTGACGAACGGTACCCGCCCCGGTGTCTTTGCGCCGCCGGGGCGCATGAAACATTTTCACATAATTCCAGCCTGATTCTAGTTGTACGATGTCGTACGTAATGTGGTCGACTGTTTCCGTTTCTCACAAAAAAAACAACGGAGACTCATCCATGTCGAGCATTCCTTCCGCCGAAGGCCAGGCCGTGGCCCCTGCGCAAAGCCGTTTCGTGCGACTGCTGAAGCTTCTAGGCCCCGGCATCATCGCAGTGCTGTCCTGGCTGGGTGCCGGCGACCTCATCACGTCGTCCGTGGCCGGCGCGAACTATGGCTACGCCATGATGTGGGTGCTGGCGGTGTCCCTGCTGTTGCGATATTTGATCGTCAACATCATCGCGCGCTTCCAGCTCTGCAATAACCAGGGCATGACCATCCTCCAGGGCTACGCCCAGCTCAATCCGTTCTTCGCCTGGTTCCTGCTGGTGTACGCGCTGCTCATGGGCCACTTGATGAACGCCTACATGATCAAGGGCGCCGGCGAGGCGCTGGCGATGCTGCTCAAGGTCGACTATCCGCTGCTGTGTTCAGTGGCGGTGGTGCTGGCGGTGTGGATGCTCGTCGGGCGCAATATCTATTCGATGATCGAAGGCGTGATGAAGGCGCTGCTGGCGATCATGACCCTGGCGTTCCTGGCCCTGGCGGTCATGTCCGGCCCGGATGTCGCCGGGATCGTCAAAGGCACCATCGGCTTCAGCATTCCACCCGATGAAGGCGTGCACGGCGCGCTGCTGGTGGCGGTCTCGGTGATCGGTGCGGTGGCGGGTTCCATCGCCAATTTTGTCCACCCTTATGTCATGCGCCAGAAAGGCTGGATCGGGCCCGAGCACAAGCGCGTCCAGCGCAACGACCTGCTTTTTGCGGTGTTCGTCGGGATCGTCATCAACCTGGCGATCTGGATCGTCGGCGCGGAGATCCTTCGGCCAAACGGTATCGAAGTGAACACCCTGGGCGACCTGGGCAAGGCCCTGGAAATGTTCTTCGGCTCGATCGGTTGGTACGTGTTCTTCGTCGGCGTCTTCGCCACGCTGTTCGCCAGCATTTCCGGCAAGACCACGGCATTCCCGATGTTGATCACCGACGCCTTCCAGCACGTGCGGCCCGAGCGTCGCCAGCGCTATGGCAAGGAGTTCCACCGCGACCCGATGCACAAGTGGTTCATGTTGTTCATCCTCGTCACGCCATTGATCTGGTCGCTGCCGGGCATGCCGGACTTCGTGACGCTGACCATCGGTGTCAATGCGCTGAACATCGTCGGCCTGCCGGTGATCTCCCTGGGCCTGCTGATCATGTCCAACCAGAAATCGCTGCTGGGCAAGGAATACCGCAACAACCTGTTCGAGAACATTGCACTGATGTTCGCGACCGGCCTGGCGTTGTGGGTCGCGTTCCAGTTGGGCGTCGATCTGTTCACCTGAGTCCTGGCCATTCACCTTCCGGAGGGGCTGCTAGACTTCACGGTCCAGTCCCTTTCGGAGAATCCGCATGAACAACAAGAACAGGATCTGCCTCTGGTACGACGGCACCGCGCAAGAGGCGGCGGAGTTTTACGCACGCACCTTTCCCGACAGCGCCGTGAACGCCATCCACCATGCGCCGGGCGATTATCCTTCGGGCAATCAGGGCGATGTGATCACGGTGGATTTCACGGTGATCGGCATTCCTTGCATCGGCTTGAACGGCGGGGCGATGTTCAAGCACAGCGAGGCGTTTTCGTTCCAGATCGCAACCGACGACCAGGCCGAGACCGACCGCTTGTGGAACGCGATCATCGACAACGGCGGCCAGGCAAGCGCCTGCGGCTGGTGCAAGGACAAGTGGGGCGTGTCGTGGCAGATCAGCCCTCGGGTGCTGGTGGATGCGGTCACCAGTTCCGACAAAGCCGCCGCCAAGCGCGCCTTCGAGGCCATGATGACGATGACCAGGATCGACATCGCGGCGATCGAGGCGGCGGTGCGAGGGTAGCCTGCGGTCGGCAGTAAAAACCATGCAAGCTGACCCTCCGCCATCGTCGGATCGCCGCCCGGAGCAAGCTCGCTCCCACATTTGATGGGGTAACTTCAATTTTTCTGCCAGCACGGATCCCTGTGGGAGCGAGCTTGCTCGCGATGGCGGAGGGTCAGCCAACACACTCACCGCTGACTCTCCACACGCCAGATGCTACAGGGAGGGTCCCGGCAACCTGGCAATCACCTTGATCTCGAATTGAAAACCATACAGCCACGTCACACCCACCGCCGTCACTGTCGGGTGCGGCGCGTTGCCCCAGAATTCGGCCACGACGCTCCAGACCCGTTCGAAGATCGACTCCGGATCGACCATGAAGACGGTGACGTCAATCACGTCGTCAAAGCTGCAATCGGCGGCTGCGAGGATCGCGTTCAGGTTGGTGAAGGCGCGGCGTACCTGATCTTCCAGCACTGGCTCCGGTGAGCCGTCCTCGCGGCTGCCGACCTGTCCGGACACGAACAGCAAACCGTTGGTGCGAATCGCCGGTGAATAACGGTTCCGCTCGTAAAGCGCTTGGCGGCCGGGTGGGAAAACGACGTCTCGGGTGGTCATGGAATCTCTCCATCAATGGCCGATAGCGGCCGGAACTCAACGATGAAGTCACTCTAGGGGCTTGTGCCCGGGCGATAAACGAGCAACCTTGGCGATCACTGTTTGTAGAAACCAAACAATCCGAGGCAAAGAATGGATCGTTTCGACGCGATGCAAGCGTTTGTGCGTGTCGTCGAGGCCGGCAGTTTCACCAAGGCCGCCGAGACGCTGCACATGAGCAAGACCACCGTCACGCAACTGGTGCAACAGCTCGAAGCGCGGCTGCGGGTCAAATTGCTCAACCGCACCACGCGCAAGGTCAACGTCACGGCGGACGGCGCGGTGTTCTACGAGCGGGCGGTTCGCCTGCTGGCCGACATGGACGACGCCGAGACCAGCCTGTCCGGCGCCCAGGCGTTGCCGCGCGGCCGACTGCGGGTCGATGTGCCGAGCCCACTTGCGGCGCTGATCCTGATCCCGGCGTTGCCGGCGTTCTATGAGCGTTACCCGGACATTCAGATCGACATGGGCGTGAGCGACCGCATCGTCGACATGATCGATGAGAACGTCGATTGCGTGGTTCGCGGCGGCGAGCTGACGGACCAATCGCTGATTGCCCGGCGCGTCGGCGACCTGGCCCTGGGCGTCTTCGCCGCGCCGAGCTACCTGGCACGCGTCGGCACCCCGGTCCATCCCCGCGAGCTTGAAGATTCCCAGCACCGCATCGTCGGTTTCCTGTGGGCGCGCACCGGCAAAGCCGTTCCCTATGCGATGCACAAACAGGATGAGCATCTGAACATCAAGGGCCGCCACGCACTGGCGATCGACGATGGCAACGCCTACCTCGCCGCCGGCCTGGCGGGGCTGGGGGTGCTCTGGTTGCCCACCTACATGTCGCGGGTCCACCAGGCGCAGGGAACGTTGGTCCCGCTATTCGAAGACTGGCGACTGGAGTCGATGCCGATGTATGTGGCTTACCCGCAGAACCGGCATATCAGTGCCAAGCTGCGGGTATTCATCGACTGGGTGGTGGAGCTGATGGCCCAGCATGCGCCTATCCTTGATCGGCACGCGTCATGAGATTTTTCTTGAATGCAGAGGAGAGTAGCGATGGACCGATTCACCGGTGGTTGCCTGTGTGGCAACGTTCGCCTTGAAGCGTCCGGCCGGCCTTACCGGGTCGGCCTTTGCCACTGCCTGGATTGCCGCAAGCACCATGGCGCCTTGTTTTTCGCCGCGGCGGTGTTCCCCCGGGACGCGGTGATCGTCACGGGCGAGACCCGAGACTATGCCGGGCGCTTTTTCTGCCCCAATTGCGGCTCGTCGTTGTTCGCCCGCAGCGGCGACGAGATCGAAGTGCACCTCGGCACGCTCGACGCCCCCGACCAACTCAAACCCACCTACGAATGCTGGACCGTGCGCCGCGAGTCCTGGCTACCGGCATTTGCATTGGCGCGGCGGTATGAGGGTGATCGCGAGGGCAGCGGGCGGGCAGAGGAGTAGGGCGCTCACTCGAACCCGACAATCGCCTTGATCTCCAGATACTCCTCGAACCCCTGGACCCCATATTCGCGCCCGTTGCCCGAGCGCTTGTATCCGCCGAACGGGGCCATCGGGTTCCAGGTTGGGTAATTGAGCAGGACTTGCCCGGCACGGATGCGCGCGGCCACGGCGCGTGCCTGGTCCAGGTCCTGGCCCTGGACGTGCGCGCCCAGTCCGTAGACGGTGTCGTTGGCGATGGCGACGGCTTCTTCTAGGGTGTCGTACGGGATGATGCACAGCACCGGGCCGAAGATTTCCTCTTGGGCGATGCGCATGCCGTTGTCGACTTGGGAGAACACCGTTGGCCGGGTGTAGAAGCCTTTGGCAAAACCGTCCACGCGGCCTGGGCCGCCGCAAATCAACTTGGCGCCTTGCGCGAGGCCCGCTTCGATCATCGCCTGCACGCGCTTGAACTGGGCCTCGTTGGCGATCGGGCCCAGCACGGTGTCTTCCGACCGTGGGTCGCCGACGATGATCGCGTTGGCCGTGGCGGCCGCCAGTGCCTCGACTTCTGCCAGGCGATTCCTCGGTACGATCATCCGCGTCGGTGCGCTGCAAGACTGGCCGACATTGCGCAACGCCGACATCACGCCTGGCGGCACGGCCTTGGCGAAGTCGGCGTCGGGCAAGAACACGTTCGGCGACTTGCCGCCCAGCTCCTGGGTGACGCGCTTCACCGTCGGGGCCGCGGCTTGGGCGACCAGGGCGCCCGCGCGGTTGGAGCCAGTGATGGAGATCATGTCGATGTCGGGGTGCGCCGCCATGGCCGCGCCGACCTCGGCACCGCCGCCGTTGACCAGGTTGAACACGCCCGCCGGCAGACCGGCGTCGTGCACCAGTTGGGCGAACAACAGGGCGCTCAAGGGCGACAGTTCGCTGGGCTTGAGCACCACGGTGCAGCCGGCGGCAATCGCCGGGGCGACCTTGGCGGTGATCTGGTAGAGCGGCCAGTTCCACGGCGTGATCAGGCCGCAGACCCCGATGGGTTCACGCACGATGGCGGTGCCGTTTTCGATCTTTTGGAATGCATAAGTGGCCAGCACATCGCGCGCCACCCGGACGTGTTCGGCCGCGAGCGGCACTTGCATGGAGCGGGCGAAACTGATCGCCGCGCCCATTTCCAGGGACAGCACCTGGGCCAGGGCCTCCTGGTGTTCGAGGATCAGCTCATGGAGCTTGCCGAGAATGCGCGCGCGATCCGCCACCGACGTCGCGGCCCAGCCCGGCATCGCCGCCCGAGCCGCCGCCACGGCGTGGTCAACGTCCCGGGACGATCCCTGGGCAACCTCGGCGACCACTTCTTCAGTGGCCGGATTGATCACGGCCACCATCGTCGCTTGGGCCGGCAACTGCCAACGGCCATTGATATAGAACTGATCGGTGTTTTGCGGAATATAGGAGGATTTGGTCATCTTCGGGCTCCCGTCGAGCGTTGATGACGCTGCCGGCAGCAGGTCGTGATTGCATGCCCATAAGCTAACAAAGCGGCCCTGGCGGGTTGTGCCGTTGTTGGGCTTGGCAAAGAAGAATCTGCTGTATCTGCCGGGCTAACTTTGCAAAACGTAGCGAAGGCGCTTCGCAGGCCCGACGCTACCGAGGCGTCGCCCGCAGCCGCAAAAGCGCCGGCGCCCGGCGGGCAGTGCAAAGGGTTCGGATCTGCTGGCGCAACCAGCGCACATCGTGATGGCGCGGTGCCGGCAAGCGCCTGGGTCTGGTCCGGCCGACCAGCTCGGCAAAGGTCTGGCCGAATGATGCCGGGTCACCGATGCCCTTGAGCTTGCGCCGCAGTTTCCCGTCTTTATAGAACAACACGGTGGGCGTGCCGGTGACTTCCGGGTGCCGGGGCGATTGATCGGTACTCAGTTTGTAGATCACGGCCCGATCCTCGAAGGTCTCGGCGACCTTGCAGAACAGCGGCTCGGCCATGCCGCAGGCGTAGCACTGCGGATGGCCGAAATAGAAGACCACCGGGCGCCAGGTCTTGAGCGCCTTGCGGTAGTCCTTTTGAGTGCTGAGGTGGGTGATGAGCGTGCTCATGACGGCTTCCCTGTGTCGAGACGTGCCCAAAACCATAAGCAACACGACCGGGCAGCGCTACTGTCAGAGTTGACAGGTCGGCGCAGCCTTTTGGTGCGCTGGGGTGTATCGCGCACTCGATGTGCTTCGCGCTGGGGCCTTGCTACCCGGCAGCCGTAGCCAACGGTAGCAACCGCAAACGCACGGTGATTTGCACGCGCATCGGCTGTTTTTCTATCTGCCTGATTTCATTGAAATTCCATTTTCCGCTCCACCGCGTCGAAAGGCTGTGGCACACTTTCTGCTGTCTATTCCGTTGTTACATACCACATTCCGGTATAGCGGAATAAACTCACCCTGGAGTGCTTGCCATGCAACGCCGACCTTCCTTGTTCAAAGCGTGTGTTTTTCTCTTCGCGGCCACGACGGCCGCCATGGGTGTCGCCCAGGCGGCCGACAGCAAGCTGGACAGCGTGCTGCAACGCGGGAAATTGATCGTGGGCACGGGCAGCACCAATGCGCCGTGGCACTTCCAGGGAGCGGATGGCAAGTTGCAGGGCTTTGATATCGATATCGCACGGATGGTCGCCAAAGGCTTGTTCAATGACCCGGAGAAAGTCGAGTTCGTGGTGCAGTCTTCCGACGCGCGGATTCCCAATCTGCTGACCGACAAGGTCGACATGAGCTGCCAGTTCATCACCGTCACCGCCAGCCGCGCCCAGCAAGTGGCGTTCACCTTGCCGTACTACCGCGAAGGGGTGGGCCTGCTGTTGCCGGCCAACAGCAAGTACAAGGAAATCGAAGACCTCAAGGCTGCCGGCGATGGCGTCACCGTGGCGGTGTTGCAGAACGTCTACGCCGAAGAACTGGTGCACCAGGCATTGCCCAAGGCCAAGGTCGACCAGTACGACAGCGTCGACCTGATGTACCAGGCGGTGAACTCCGGCCGCGCCGATGCCGCGGCCACCGACCAGTCCTCGGTCAAATACCTGATGGTGCAGAACCCCGGTCGCTACCGCAGCCCGGCCTACGCCTGGAGCCCGCAAACCTACGCCTGTGCGGTCAAGCGCGGCGACCAGGACTGGCTGAACTTCGTCAACACCACCTTGCATGAAGCCATGACCGGCGTGGAATTCCCCACCTACGCGGCGTCGTTCAAGCAGTGGTTTGGCGTCGAGTTGCCGTCGCCGGCGATCGGTTTCCCTGTTGAATTCAAATGACCCTGTGAGCCCGGGGCGCCCCTTGCGGGCGCTCCGTCGAAGGTGCTGCCGACCATGAATTATCAGTTGAACTTTGCCGCCGTCTGGCGCGATTTCGACACCTTGCTCGCGGGGCTGGGCCTGGGGCTTTCCCTGGCGCTGGTGTCGATCGCCATCGGTTGCGTGATCGGCCTGGCGATGGCGTTCGCGCTGCTCAGCAAACATCGGCTCCTGCGGGTGCTGGCGTCGGTGTATGTCACGGTGATCCGCAATACGCCGATCCTGGTGTTGATCCTGTTGATCTACTTCGCCTTGCCGAGCCTGGGCATTCGCCTGGACAAGCTGCCGTCGTTCGTCATCACGCTCTCGCTGTACGCCGGGGCCTACCTGACCGAAGTGTTTCGCGGCGGGCTGTTGAGCATTCACAAGGGGCAGCGCGAAGCAGGGCTGGCGATCGGCCTCGGCGAGTGGCAGGTCAAGGCCTACATCACCGTGCCGGTGATGCTGCGCAACGTATTGCCGGCCTTGTCGAACAACTTCATTTCGCTGTTCAAGGACACCTCGCTGGCGGCGGCGATCGCCGTGCCGGAGCTGACCTATTACGCCCGCAAGATCAACGTGGAGAGCTACCGGGTGATCGAAACCTGGCTGGTGACCACCGCCCTGTATGTCGCGGCCTGTTACCTCATCGCCATGCTGCTGCGGTATTTCGAGCAGCGTTTGGCGATCCGCCGCTAGGAGCCTTCCATGTACGAATCCCCCAGTTGGTTGCATGAGTTGTGGGTCGCCCGGGACACTCTCTGGGCCGGTTTCCTCACCAGCGTGCAATGTTCGGCGCTGGCGATTGTGCTGGGCACCTTGATCGGCCTTGTCGCCGGGCTGGTGCTGACCTATGGCCGGGCGTGGATGCGCGCGCCGTTTCGTTTCTACGTCGACCTGATTCGCGGCACGCCGGTGTTCGTGCTGGTGCTGGCCTGCTTCTACATGGCCCCGGCCCTGGGCTGGCAGATCGGCGCCTTCCAGGCCGGCGTGCTGGGCCTGACGCTGTTCTGCGGCTCCCACGTGGCGGAGATCGTGCGCGGTGCCTTGCAGGCCTTGCCCCGTGGGCAGATGGAAGCGAGCCAGGCCATCGGCCTGACGTTCTACCAGGCGCTGGGCTACGTGATGTTGCCCCAGGCGTTGCGGCAGATCCTGCCTACCTGGGTCAATTCCTCCACCGAGATCGTCAAGGCCTCGACCCTGCTGTCGGTGATCGGGGTGGCCGAATTGCTGCTCAGCACCCAGCAGATCATCGCGCGGACTTTCATGACCCTGGAGTTTTATCTGTTCGCCGGGTTTCTCTTTTTCATCATCAATTACGCCATCGAGTTGCTCGGGCGGCACATTGAAAAGCGGGTGGCCTTGCCATGACTGATATTTCCCTCTCCAACACCCAGCCGCTGCTGGACATTCGCGGCCTGCGCAAGCAATACGGCCCGCTGGAAGTGCTCAAGGGTGTCGACCTGAGCATGCAGCGCGGCAACGTGGTCACGCTGATCGGCTCCAGTGGCTCGGGCAAGACCACGCTGCTGCGTTGCGTGAACATGCTGGAAGAATTCCAGGGCGGCCAGATCATGCTCGACGGCGAATCCATCGGTTATGACGAGGTGGGTGGCAAGCGTGTGCGTCACGCCGAGAAAGTCATCGCCCGGCACCGGGCCATGACCGGCATGGCCTTCCAGCAATTCAACCTGTTCCCGCATCTGACCGCGCTGCAGAACGTCACCCTGGGCCTGCTCAAGGTCAAGAAACTGCCCAAGGACGAAGCCGTGGCCCTGGCCGAAAAATGGCTGGAGCGGGTCGGCCTGCTGGAACGGCGCGATCACTTTCCCGGTCAGTTGTCCGGCGGCCAGCAACAGCGCGTGGCGATCGCCCGGGCGATTGCGATGAACCCGAGCCTGATGCTGTTTGACGAAGTGACGTCTGCGCTCGATCCGGAGCTGGTCGGCGAAGTGCTGAACGTGATCAAGGGCCTGGCCGAAGACGGCATGACCATGCTGCTGGTAACCCACGAAATGCGCTTCGCCTTCGAGGTCTCCGACAAGATCGTCTTCATGAACCAGGGCCGGATCGAAGAGCAAGGGCCGCCGAAGGAATTGTTCGAGCGACCGCAATCGCCACGCCTGGCGGAATTCCTCAAGAACACGCGTTTTTAATTCATTTCAACAAGGAGATAACCCATGAGCATTACGCGCTACGGCACCGGCAGCACCGCAGGCGGCGGCCAGCCACGGCCCTTCGCCCGCGCCGTGGAGGCTGACGGCTGGCTGCACGTGTCCGGCCAGGTCCCGGCGGTGAACGGCGAGATCATCGTCGGCGGCATCGTCGAACAGACCCACCAGACCATGAAGAACCTGATCGCCATTCTCCAGGAGGCTGGCTATGGCCTGGAAGACGTCGTGCGCTGCGGCGTCTGGCTGGAAGACCCGCGGGACTTCTGGAGTTTCAACAAGGTCTTCGGCGAGTACTTCAGCCCGGAACACGCCCCGGCCCGGGCGTGTGTGCAGGCAAGCATGATGGTCGATTGCAAGGTCGAGATCGATTGCGTCGCCTACAAGAAAAAGGCCTGACCACGATCTTCTGGCGAATTCGCTTCTGTGGCGAGGGAGCTTGC
>NZ_JAOSHO010000800.1 GCF_025917275.1 Pseudomonas agronomica
TCACGCCGACACCGCGATCCGCTTCGAGCCTTTGTCGGCCTATCCCGGCCTGGCGACCTCGCCGGACAGCGAAGCCGCGCGCTTGGTTGCCCGACTCTGTGGCAGCGATGCCTTCGGCACCGTGGCGTTTGGCACCGAAGGCGGGCTGTTCCACCAGGCCGGCATCCCGTCGGTGGTCTGCGGTCCCGGCAGCATGGACCAGGGCCACAAGCCCGACGAGTACGTGAGTGTCGAGCAAATGGCCGCCTGCGATCGGTTGATGGATCGCCTGGCGATTCACCTGGGCGAGCCCGATGGACGGGACCCAGGATGAACAGTTTTGTAATCGCTGTAGACCACGCCGCCCGCGTTTACGGTCACTTTTGAGTCCCGTCGCCGACTCGTGCGGGCGAGCCGGCTTTATCGAGGAACCGATTCATGTCCAGATCCTTGCGTTGCAACATTGCGTGTGCCCTGGCGTTGCTGAGCATCAGCGTCCTGGCCGCGCCACAAAGCCTGACCGTGATTTCATTCGGCGGCGCCACCAAGTTGGCCCAGGACAAGGCCTACTTCCAACCCTTTAACGCCAGCGGTGCGGGAAACATCGTGGCCGGCGAATACAACGGCGAGCTGTCGAAGATCAAGGCGATGGTCGCGGCCGGGCACACCAGTTGGGACGTGGTCGAAGTGGAAAGCCCCGAGCTGCTGCGCGGTTGCGAGGAGGGCTTGTTCGAACGGCTCGATCCGGCGGCCATCGGCAAACCCGGGGATTTCGTCCCGGGGGCGCTCACTGAGTGCGGCGTGGCGACGTATGTCTGGTCGATGGTCCTGGCCTATGACCAGAGCAAGCTCACCAAGGCGCCCACGTCCTGGGCGGATTTCTGGAACGTGAACGAGTACCCCGGCAAACGTGGTTTGCGCAAGGGCGCCAAGTACACCCTGGAAATCGCCTTGCTGGCGGATGGCGTCAAGACCGAGGACGTGTACAAGGTCTTGAACACACCGGAGGGCGTCACACGGGCGTTTGCCAAGCTGGACCAGATCAAGCCGAACATCCAGTGGTGGGAGGCAGGCGCCCAGCCAGCGCAATGGCTGGTGGCCGGGGACGTGGCGATGAGCGCCGCCTACAACGGTCGCATCGCTTCTGCACAGAAGGAAGGCATGAAACTGAGCATCGTCTGGCCGCAGAGCTTGTATGACCCGGAGTATTGGGCGGTGGTCAAAGGCACGCCTAACAAGGCCCTGGCCGAGAAGTTCATCGCCTTTGCCAGCCAGCCGCAGACGCAGAAAGTCTTCTCGGAGAACATCCCGTACGGACCGGTGCATCGCCAGACGCTGGGCCTGCTTCCCGCCGACGTCCGTGAGCAACTGCCCACCGCCGAGGCCAACCTGGCGCAGGCGCAAGCCGTTGATGCGGAGTTCTGGGTCGATCATGGCGAGGAGCTGGAGCAGCGTTTCAACGCCTGGGCGGCGCGCTAATATCGAACGGCGCTCAGGGCGAGGGCGCTTGCTCTAGCTAAGCCCGTAGG
>NZ_JAOSHO010000801.1 GCF_025917275.1 Pseudomonas agronomica
AGCTCCTACGCAGCTCCTATTCAGTTCCTACGCAGTTCCTATGCAGTTCCTCCGGCGGGAGCTACGGGCTGTGCAAGAAATGGCATTGGCTCGAATGAACATAGGCCTGTGCCTGAGAAAGAGGCGGCTCGCCCGGCGTTCAGCCGGACGAGCCACGAACTCACGCCAGGCTGGCCTCCTCGTTTTGCACCGGCGTTGAAAAGGGGATGGGGGTCTTGTCGGCAGACATCAGATCCAGCCCGTAAAGCACCACATCCGCGCGCTTGTCAGCGAACCGGGCGATACCCGGGAAACGGCCCCATTGCGTCGCGCCCAATCCCTGCACGCCACGTTTGCTCGCCTCGTTGTGCTCGATGATCCAGGCCACCAGCGTTTCGAAACCGTACTGCTTGGCCAACACCACCGCTGCCTGGCCCAGGCGAATGCCGACGCCGCTGCCAATGTGGTCGTTGCGCACGTAGATCGATACTTCGCCGGTCAGCCGGCAGGCCTGGGCGCCCCAGCAGAAGCGGTTGACGATAAGCCAGGCGACCACTTCACCGCCGCGTTCGAGCACGTAGATCGGATCACCTTCCTTGACGAAACAATCGACGAAGAAGGTCATTTCCTTCAGGGAAAACGCTCTGAGCACCGGGGAACTGGTGCCGCCCAGAGCGCTTTCGTTGAAGATATCCGTCATCACCGGCAGGTCGTCGGGGGTATAGCGGCGCACGCCGCGTGGCAGGTCGGGTCGGCTGTTCAGACGATTACTTGTCATGGCCGGGCTTCTCCGTAGACGCTGCGCTTGAGTTGTCCACGGGCGCGAAACAGCCGTGAGCGTACGGTACCGATGGGCACGCCCAGCCGTTCGGCGGCATCGCGGTAGCTGCTCTCGGTGTCCACGGCGGTCCACAGGGTTTCGCGCATGTCCTTGGGCAGCGCGTCCATGGCCGACAGCGTGCGGTCCAGCAGCCGGCGGTTATCGCACAGTTCACTCAGGTCGATATCTTCGTTGGATTCATAGAAATCGCTTTCATCGAACGTGCTCAGCGGCGGTTGCGCGTAGAAGCGGCGGAAGTGATTTCGGATCAGGTTCAGGGCAATGCCGCACAGCCAGGTGTCCGGCTTGGCCAGTCCCTTGAACTTCTCCTGGTTGCGCCAGGCTTCCAGGTAAGTGAGTTGGATGATGTCGTCGGCGTCGTCCTGGTTGAGCACACGCTTTTGCACGAACAGGCGCAGCTTGCGCTCTTCGCCGAAGCTGACGCCCGGCGTGCCTGGGCGTTTCGAGGCGGTTGGCGGGGGCAGCATGAGGTTCAGGCTGTTCATTGATAAATCCCTCTGGGTAGGTTCCATAGCGCCGATCCGTATGTCGGCGTTCCCCCTTCAGCAGGACCTGTGCCAAGCCGCTTTCATAATCTATCTAACTGATATTCAAAGTATTTTTGTTAGTGCTAAAGCTCTATTTGTGCAAGCTCGTGCACGACTTCCAAAGGATTCACTGCATGAAATTGCACTGCGCG
>NZ_JAOSHO010000802.1 GCF_025917275.1 Pseudomonas agronomica
ATCGCGAGCAAGCTCGCTCCCACATTAGTATTCGGTGTTTTCAAATAATAAGGATCAGGTCATGCGTGCACTGGCTGCATTGAGCCGCTTTGTCGGCAATACGTTCGCTTACTGGGTGTTGTTCTTTGCGGTGCTGGCATTCATGCAACCGCAGTGGTTCTTCGACCTGAAGGTCGCCATCGTGCCCCTGCTGGGGCTGGTGATGTTCGGCATGGGCCTGGCACTCAAGCTGGAAGACTTCGCCGAAGTGGCGCGTCGTCCGGGACGCGTGGCCCTGGGCGTGATTGCCCAGTTCGTGATCATGCCGGGCACGGCGTGGTTGCTTTGCCAAGTATTCAGCCTGCCGCCGGAAATTGCCGTCGGGGTGATCCTGGTGGGCTGTTGCCCGAGCGGTACCTCTTCCAATGTCATGACCTGGCTCGCACGCGGTGACCTGGCCCTGGCCGTGGCGATTTCAGCCATCACCACCCTGCTCGCCCCTTTGCTGACCCCGGCACTGATCTGGCTGCTGGCTTCGGCCTGGCTGCCGGTGTCGTTCTCCGCGTTGTTCTGGTCGATCCTGCAGATCGTGTTGTTGCCCATCGCTCTGGGCATCATTGCCCAGCGACTGTTGGGCGCGCGAGTTCGTCATGCGGTTGAAGTGCTGCCTCTGGTCTCCGTGGTCAGCATCGTGATTATCGTCGCCGCCGTGGTCGCGGCCAGCCAGGCGAAGATCGCCGAATCCGGCTTGCTGATCATGGCCATTGTCGTCCTGCACAACAGCTTCGGCTACTTGCTGGGGTATTTCACCGGTCGGCTGTTCGGACTGCCGCTGGCCCAGCGCAAGACCTTGTCTCTGGAAGTCGGCATGCAGAACTCCGGCTTGGGCGCGGCGCTGGCCAGCGCGCACTTTTCGCCATTGGCGGCGGTGCCCAGTGCGCTGTTCAGCGTCTGGCACAATATTTCCGGGGCACTGCTCTCGACTTGGTTCCGCCGCATGAGCGAAAAACAGGACCGTGAGCAATTGGCCCGGCAGGCGGCGGACTGAGCGAGCGACTTGATCAAACGGTCAGCATTGGGCATGCTTCTGCCCAATGCGGGGACGACCCCGCAGCTCCATTGGAGTTTCTTGTCCGGGGACGACCCCATCCATCGATGAGGTGTGTGATGTCCTGGATCATTCTGTTTTTTGCCGGCCTGTTCGAAGTCGGCTGGGCTGTCGGCCTGAAGTACACCGACGGCTTCAGCCGCCCACTCCCCACTGCACTGACCGTCGCCGCCATGGCGATCAGCCTTGGCCTGCTTGGCCTTGCGATGAAGGAATTGCCGCTGGGCACGGCCTATGCGATCTGGACCGGGGTCGGTGCCGTGGGCACGGTGATCGCCGGGATCATCCTGTTTGGTGAGTCGATGGCGTTGGTTCGGTTGGCCAGCGTCGCGTTGATCGTTGCCGGGCTGATCGGGCTCAAGGTCAGCGCTTAGATCCGTTTCTGTGGGAGCGAGCTTGCTCGCGA
>NZ_JAOSHO010000803.1 GCF_025917275.1 Pseudomonas agronomica
AGTCATTCCCACAGGGAATTTGTCGTGAGCTTTAGTGATTCATGCTCTGGAAATGCGCCAGCATCCGCTGCGCATCCGGCGCCACGCCGCTAAACAGTTCGAACGCCTTGACCGCCTGGAACACCGCCATGGTGCCGCCATCCAGCGTGCGGCAGCCGAGGGCGCGGGCGTTGCGCAGCAGTTCGGTTTCCAGCGGGAAATAAACGATCTCCGCTACCCACAAAGCGCTCCGCAACAACTCGACCGGCACCGGCATGCCCGGCAGTTTCGCCATGCCCATGGGTGTGGTGTTCACCAAGCCGTCGGCCTCGGCCATGGCAATTGCAAGGTCATGCCCGGCACGAGCGCGGCCGGCGCCGAAGTGTTGATTCAAGTTGTCCGCCAATGCCTCGGCACGGCTGACCTCCACATCAAAAATGCTCAGCATCCCCACGCCTTCCACCAGCAACGCATGGGCCACCGCCGCGCCGGCGCCTCCTGCGCCCATCTGGACCACGCGCTTGCGCGCGACATCACCCAAGCCACGATGAAAACCTTCGGCGAACCCCAGGCAGTCGGTGTTATGGCCGATGCGTTTGCCATCCTTGAGCACCACGGTATTCACCGCACCGATCCCACTGGCCTCGGGCGACAACTCGTCCAATAACGGGATGATCGCCTGCTTGCAGGGAAAGGTGATGTTCAGGCCGGTGAAGTCCATGCGTTCGGCGGCCAGCAGCAAGTCGGGCAGGGCGCTGCTGTCGAGTTTCAACGCATCGAGATCGATCAAGCGATAAAGGTAGCGCATGCCTTGGGCATCGCCTTCGCGCTCATGTAACGCCGGCGTGCGCGACGCCTGGATACCCGCGCCGATGAGCCCGGCCAGCACAGTGATATTCGACATGCGTATCAACCCTTCAACCGCTGACTGAAATGTTCCAGGGCCAGGCGATAACCATGGCTGCCAAACCCGCACATCACGCCAATCGCCACCGAGGAAACAAAGGAGTGGTGGCGGAACGTTTCACGGGCGTGGACATTGGAGAGGTGGACTTCGATCACCGGCACTTCGCTCGCCACCAGGGCGTCGCGGATCGCCACCGAAGTGTGGGTCCAGGCCGCCGGGTTGATGATAATGCCGGCACATCGATCACGGGCGCCGTGAATCCAGTCCAGCAATTCGCCTTCCTGATTGGTCTGGCGAAACTCCACGGCCAGGCCCAGCGCCTCGGCGGTGCGGGCACATAACGCAGAAATGTCAGCCAGGGTTTCGTGGCCATAGGTTGCCGGCTCGCGGGTGCCGAGCAGGTTCAGGTTCGGGCCGTTGAGCACCAGAACGATCGGAGGCATCGCACATTTCTCCACATTTTTTTATTGTTGATGTCGGCGGGGATCCAGCCGGTGGAGATAAATTGTACTAGATGGTTAATTTGGTCAAATAAAGCAGCGGCCGACGGGCAATAAGTGTTCGATGATCGAACATTGCATCAGCCGAAAGGTGAGGGCGGGCAA
>NZ_JAOSHO010000804.1 GCF_025917275.1 Pseudomonas agronomica
CGGGAGCAAGCTCCCTCGCCACAGAGTCTTTGGAGACCGGGATAGTCAGCCGCGAACGCGCAGCGTCAGCCCCTTGAGAAAGTTGCGCAGCAACTGGTCGCCGCACGGGCGATAGTTGGTGTGGCCGAATTTGCGAAACAATGCGCTCAGTTCCGGCTTGGACACAGGGAATTCGGCGGCCTTGAGGATGGCGTGCATGTCGTCTTCCTTCAGCTCGAACGCCACGCGCAGTTTTTTCAAAATGATGTTGTTGGTCACCGGCACTTCGATCGGCTGCGGCGGACGGCTTTCGTCCTTGCCGCGCTTGAAAATCACCAGGCCATCGAGAAAATGCGCCATGACCAGGTCCGGGCAGAACACGAAGCCTTCTTCCTCGTCTTTCTTGAGGTAGCCGGTCAAGTCCTCCAGGGACACTTCCAGCCCGCCCAGCTTGATGATCTCGATGACTTTCTTGTCGCTGATGTCGAGCATGTAGCGCACGCTTCGCAGTACGTCGTTGTGAATCATGTGTGCAATCCTGATGAATCGGCAATGGGCGCCCCGGTTCGGCGTGGCGCCGGAAAATTAGAATTTCTCTTTGGCGGACAGGTAGCGCCACTGGCCCAGGGGCACCTTGCCGATGGACACGCCGCCGATGCGGATGCGGCGGATGGCGACGACCTTCAGGCCGACCGCCTGGCAAAACAGTGCGATCACGCCGGGTTGCGGGTTCTTCATGGCGAAGCGCAGGCGATTTTCGTTCTGCCAGCTGGCCTTGACCGCCGGCAGCTCCTTGCCTTTGTAGGTCAGCCCGTGGTTCAAGCGATTGAGGCCGTGGGCGACCATTTCGCCTTCGACTTCCACCACGTATTCCTGCTCGATCTTGGCGGCGTCGGCGGTGAGCTTGCGCAAGATCTTCCAATCCTGGGTGAACACCAGCAGTCCGCTGGCGTTGGCTTGCAGATCGGCGCTGGCGGTCAGGCGCAGGAAATGGCCCTTGAGCGGGCGCTTGCCGAAGCGATGCTCCTCGCTCAAGGTCTGTGGCCCAAGGGTTGCCATGGCCGTGTCGACATCCATGCCCGCCGGGACGTTCAGCAGCAGGGTCACGGGCTCCGGCGCGGTGGCCTTGGCTTCGGGGTCGAGCTCGACCTTCTGGGTGGTGACCTTGAACTGCGGTTCATCGATCACTTCGCCATCCACGGAGACCCAGCCGCCCTCGATGAACAGCTCCGCTTCCCGACGGGAACAGCCGACGAGCTCGATGAGGCGTTTGGAGAGACGAATCGGGTCAGTCATGACGGGGCCGTAACAAAAAGAGGGTGGGCATTGTACCTGTGTGGCGCCGGTTAATCCCGGGTCCATTTGCCTCAGGGGACTTTTAGCCGCGTCCGGCCTTCAGCGCCGGTTGCTTGTAGCGCATGTGCAGCAACGGATAGGGCTGGTCCATGCCATCCCGTGCCGAACGGCCGACGACTTCGAAGCCTTGCTTGAGATAGAAGCCCAGGGCCTG
>NZ_JAOSHO010000805.1 GCF_025917275.1 Pseudomonas agronomica
GGACTCAATGATAGTGGAGCTTGCGGAATATTTCCGTGAGCTCCGTCCATTTTTTGTTTCATCCAGCGACTCGATTGCTTCGGTTTGCAAAGTAGCTCGCTCAATCGCGCCGAGCCGTTTTCTGCGCATCGGTTTCCTGCGCATCGGGATTACCTTTGCGCTGCTCACGCTTGGCCGGGTCGTTGGGGCGCAACGCGTCGTTGTCCCGCTCCACTTCGCCGGGCAGGGCCGGTTTATCGGGGTTCTGTTCGGTTGGGTCGGAAGTGGGTTTCATCTTGATTTCCTTGAGCTGTATTGCCAACTGCTGGCGTGGGATTGGATGACGGCGCTGGCGTCTTGATTCCGAATCGAGTTGTCTTTTTCGCGAGCAGGCTCGCTCTCACATTGGAATGCATTCATCTGTGGGAGCGAGCCTGCTCAAAGGGCCGCCAGAAAATCAGGCGTCGGGGTCTGCCACTTCAGCCGCGACGTTGGCATCCGGCGAGCGCTGGTGAAGTTCCTCGGCCCTTGTCTTCAGTTCTTGCCAGCGGTCCAGGTCAATCTCTCCCAGGCCGAACAGGTCGTCTGCCAGCCGCATCAGCTCGGTGAAGTGAGCGTCGGGTGACTGCTGGAAGTAAGCCTTGTCGTCGAACAGTCGCTGCCAATCGGCCAGCGACGGTGGTTTGAGGTCATCGCTCATGAAGGGCTCCCGCGAGGCATTCATAAGGTATGAGGGGCGACGGTCGCGGGGAGTTCCGGCGATTCTCAATAGCCCGTCATTTCCAGATAGCCGTTGCCGCCATGACTGCCGCTCAGCTGCACCGGCCCTTCCCAATAGGGGATACGCAGGTTCATCCAGGCCCCGGGGTTCAGGGCGCGGGTGGTGATGTCGAGCTGCTTGCCAGGGATCTTGACCGACCAGCGCACCGGCATCGAACGCCCTTCGACCTTGGCGGTGTCCAGCGGTACAAGGCTGATTTGGTCGGCATGCAATGTCGTCGCCTGGCCCTGGGCATCGATCCAGGTTCCCGTGAGATAAGGTTCGCCCTCCTTATGGCGCATACGATAGAGCATCACCTGTTCGCCGCTTTCCAGGTGCAACGAAAACCAGTCCCACCCGGTCTGGTTTTCGGTCAGCGGCTGGCTGCTCCATTCGCGGTCAAGCCAGGCAGGGCCGCTGACTTCGTAGCGCTGGCCGTCGATTTCCAGGTGACCATGGGCCTGGAAAAACGGCTGGCTGTAGTAATACGACGCCTGGCCCTGCTCGGATTTCTGGCTGAAGCCGTGGTCGCCTTGCAGGACCAGCGGACGTGTCGACGTGAGCTGCAATTCATAATTGAAGTGTGCGTCACGCGCCTTGAGCTGCATCGCCGCCAGGGCATCATTGCCAGCGGCTTGAGTCGTCAATTGCCAATCATCGATCCAGGCATCGAAAGGCGTTGTCCGCACCCCGGCCTGCCCCACGCCTCCCCGGGCGTAGCGCTCGGCGGCATGGTGGACGCTG
>NZ_JAOSHO010000806.1 GCF_025917275.1 Pseudomonas agronomica
AGCGGGAGCAAGCTCCCTCGCCAAAAATTGATCCAGTCACCACAGGGTTTGCATCAGCGGACAATCAGCGCGGACCTTTGCTTGCCGCCCGCCACAGCGGTCTTTAGACTTACGCCTCATTTCAACGCGAGCAGGGTCGATGCCAGCTGCCTTTCCCCCCGATTCCGTTGGTCTGGTGACGCCTCAAATGGCGCATTTCAGCGAGCCCCTGGCCCTGGCCTGCGGCCGTTCGTTGCCAGCCTATGACCTGATCTACGAAACCTACGGCACCCTCAATGCCACGGCGAGCAATGCCGTGCTGATCTGCCACGCCTTGTCGGGGCATCACCACGCCGCCGGCTACCACAGCGTCGATGATCGCAAGCCCGGCTGGTGGGACAGTTGCATCGGCCCGGGCAAGCCCATCGACACCAACAAGTTCTTCGTCGTCAGCCTGAACAACCTCGGCGGTTGCAACGGCTCCACCGGTCCGAGCAGTATCAACCCGGACACCGGCAAGCCCTTCGGCGCCGATTTCCCGGTGTTGACCGTGGAAGACTGGGTCCACAGCCAGGCGCGCCTGGCAGACCGTCTCGGCATCGCCCAATGGGCAGCGGTGATCGGCGGCAGCCTGGGCGGCATGCAGGCGCTGCAATGGACCATCACCTACCCGGACCGCGTGCGCCACTGCCTGGCAATCGCCTCGGCACCCAAGCTGTCGGCGCAGAACATCGCCTTCAACGAAGTGGCGCGCCAGGCGATCCTCACCGACCCCGAATTCCACGGCGGCTCGTTCCAGGAACACGGCGTGATCCCCAAGCGCGGTCTGATGCTGGCACGGATGGTCGGGCACATCACCTACCTGTCCGACGATTCCATGGGCGAGAAATTCGGCCGTGGCCTCAAGAGCGAGAAGCTCAACTACGACTTCCACAGCGTCGAGTTCCAGGTCGAGAGCTACCTGCGTTATCAGGGCGAAGAGTTCTCCGGGCGTTTCGACGCCAACACCTACCTGTTGATGACCAAGGCGCTGGACTACTTCGATCCGGCGGCGAACTTCGATGACAACCTGGCGAAAACCTTCGCCAACGCCACCGCCAAGTTCTGCGTGATGTCGTTTACCACCGACTGGCGCTTCTCCCCGGCCCGCTCCCGGGAACTGGTGGACGCACTGATGGCCGCGCGCAAGGACGTCTGCTACCTGGAAATCGACGCGCCCCAGGGCCACGACGCCTTTTTGATCCCGATCCCGCGCTACCTGCAGGCGTTCGGCAACTACATGAACCGTATTACGCTGTGAGGACGCCATGAGAGCCGATCTGGACATCATCCAGGAATGGATCCCCGCCGGCAGCCGCGTGCTCGACCTGGGCTGCGGCAACGGCGAATTGCTGACCTGGCTGCGGGACAACAAGCAAGTCAGCGGCTACGGCCTGGAAAACGACCCGGACAACATCGCCGAGTGCGTGGCCAAGGGCATCAACGTCATCGAGCAGGACCTGG
>NZ_JAOSHO010000807.1 GCF_025917275.1 Pseudomonas agronomica
TCGCGAGCAGGCTCGCTCCCACAGGTCGTCCACAGGTCTTGCGATCAGCCCATCCTTACCACATCAAATCATCAGGAATCTGATACGCCGCGTACGGATCATCCGCATCGACTTCTTCGGTCTGGGTGTTGAGCTGGACGATGCGCTTGGGGTCGCGTTCCTGGATCTTCAGCGCCGCTTCGCGCGGGATCACTTCGTAGCCGCCGGCATGGTGGACGATCGCCAGGGAGCCGCTGCTGAGCTTGTTGCGCATCAGCGTATTGACCGAGATGCGCTTGACCTTCTTGTCGTCGACAAAATTGTAGTAGTCCTCAGTGGTCAGCTTCGGCAGGCGCGAGACTTCGATCAATTGCTTGATCTGCGCGGCCCGGGCCTTTTGCTCGGCCTTTTCCTGCTGCTGGCGATTGAGTTCCTGGTCGCGCTTGACCTTTTCGGCCATGGCTTCCTGGGCAGCACGCTGCTGGGAATCATCCAGCTCAATCTGGCCTTTGTGGGCCAGGCGTTGCTGTTTCTGCTTCTCTTTGCCGACCTGCTTGGCCTGCTTTTGGTTGACCAGCCCTGCTTTGAGCAACTGGTCGCGAAGGGAAAGGCTCATGGTGCTTACTCACTTAGGCAACGGCCTCAGCCACAGCTGGGCAAATTCTTTTCCTGACGTTTGGCTTCGCCCCACAAGGCGTCCAACTCTTCGAGGGTGCAATCTTCCATGGGACGGTGGGTGTCGCGCAATGCCTGTTCGATAAATCGGAAACGCCGTTCGAACTTTGCGTTGGCGCCACGCAGGGCCGCCTCGGGGTCCACCTTGAGGTGTCGCGCCAGGTTGACCACGCTGAACAAGAGATCGCCCACCTCATCGCTAATGGCTACGGGATCGTTGTCTGCCATGGCTTCGAGCACTTCGTCCAGCTCTTCCCTGACCTTATCGAGTACCGGCAACGGCCCCGGCCAGTCGAAACCCACCTGGCCGGCACGCTTCTGCAGCTTTGCCGAACGGGACAAGGCCGGCAGCGCCGCCGGGACGTCGTCGAGCAACGACAACTGTTCGGGCGCCGAAGCCTTCTCGGCACGTTCTTCGGCCTTGATTTCCTCCCAGCGCTGCTTCACCTCGTCCTCGCTCAGGCGCGGGATACCCACCGGCGCGTACAGGTCACCAGTAGGAAACACGTGGGGATGACGACGAATCAACTTGCGGGTGATGCTGTCGACCACGCCGGCGAATTCGAAACGGTTTTCCTCCCGCGCCAACTGGCTGTAATACACCACCTGGAACAACAGGTCGCCCAATTCGCCCTGCAAGTGATCGAAATCGCCGCGCTCGATCGCATCGGCCACTTCGTAGGCTTCTTCCAGGGTATGGGGGACGATGGTGGCGTAGGTTTGCCTGATGTCCCACGGGCAACCGTATTGCGGGTCCCGCAGGCGATTCATCAGGTGAAGCAGGTCTTCGAGGGTGTACATCAATCCATCCCGTCACAAAAATCC
>NZ_JAOSHO010000808.1 GCF_025917275.1 Pseudomonas agronomica
ATCGCCCACGCCCTGCACGATGACCGCCACCCCGACCCGGTCACCGCGCGCAACGAACGCCGCAACGTCCTGCGCACCCCGACCAACAACAAACTGCGCCTGGACGACACCCGCGGGCAGGAACACATCAAGCTCAGCACCGAACACAGTGGCAAGAGCCAGTTGAACCTGGGGCATCTGGTGGACGCCAAGCGGCAAAAGCGCGGGGAAGGGTTTGAGTTGCGCACGGATGGCTGGGGTGCGATTCGGGGTGGCAGGGGGGTGTTTATCAGTGCGGATACCCAGCCCCGCGCCCAAGGCCAGGTGCTCGATATGAGCGAGGCGACAGGTCGCTTGCAACAGGCCGCCGATCAGTTGGAAAGCCTTTCCAATGACGCGCAGGCGAGTCGGGCCGACCCCGCCGACGTGCAGGCGCAACTGGCCTTGCTCAGGCAAGACCTCGAACAGCTCAAGACCTCCGTCCTGCTGCTCAGCGCTCCGCAAGGCATCGCACTGACCAGCGGCAAGCACCTGCAACTCGCCGCGCAACACAACCTGATGCTCAACGCGGGCGGCCAAGCCGACCTCAGCGTGGTCAAGCGCCTTTTTGTCGGCGTGGGCCAAGGGCTGAGCCTGTTCGTGCGCAAGCTGGGGCTCAAGTTGATTGCCAACCAGGGGCCGGTGATCGTGAAAGCGCAGAACGACAAGCTGGAACTGATGGCGCGTCATGGGCTGGACATCAGCAGCACCGAGGACGAGATCCGCATCGTCGCGAAGAAAAAGATCACCCTCAACGCAGGCGGCAGCTACATCACGCTGGATGAGGGCCTCATCGAGTCGGGGACGCTGGGGGATTTTGTCGTCAGGTCAGCGAATTTCGAATATGTGCAAGGCGCTGCCAGCATGAAGGCCGCACACCCGGACTACCCGCAGCGCTTGTTCAAACAACCGCTGCGCCTGCGCCTACCGCAAACGCCCAATGCATCGGGCGAAGGTTGGGCGGGCATGCCTTACACACTCAAGGCCGATGGCGTACCGGTCCAGCAAGGCGTACTCGATGGCAGTGGGCAACTCATGATCGACCATCAAGTCGTCACCCGTGGCTACCGACTGACGTTGGTCAACGGCGTGAGCTACCAACTACCGGTGCCCACCGAGTACCGCAACGCCGAGCAGGCGCACTTGGCCAATCGTGGTCTGCATAACCACCCCGTACAGACCAATGCCGAAGTGAATACACCCTTCGCGCACACGGACCACCGCGCGCTGTATGCCATCCAAATGGATGGCCCCAACCATAACAAGGAAGAGACAGAGCAATGATGCAACCCGACATCGTGGTACCCATTTGCCTACGGCACACCAACGAAGCCGTTTGCACCCCGCCGTGGTACGTCCATAACACTGAATACCATCCCGTGGCGGCCAGCTATCAAGCGCTGGTCAACGGCCAGGAAACCTTCACCGCCGTGCACCAGGCCATTGCCCAGGCCAAG
>NZ_JAOSHO010000809.1 GCF_025917275.1 Pseudomonas agronomica
GCGATGAGGCCGGTACAGCCACAGAATAACCCAGCCCGATAAACAAAAGCCCCGACCAATACTGATCGGGGCTTTTTGGTTTATCGGGCACTCAGTCCCGCAAATCCGACTCATGGATCGGCTGGTCCCGATGCGTCGCCCGCTGGTACTGCGCCGGCCAGGTGGCCTTGCGTCCGCCCAGGTCATCATCGGCATGCAGCGCCCAATACGGATCGCGCAACAGTTCGCGGGCGAGGAAGATGATGTCGGCCTGGCAGGTACGCAAAATGTGCTCGGCCTGGGCCGGCTCGGTAATCATGCCCACGGTGCCGGTGGCGATTTCCGACTCCTTGCGGACCCGCTCGGCGAAGCGCGTCTGATAGCCCGGGCCGGTGGGAATTTCTGCATTCGCAGCGGTTCCGCCCGACGACACGTCGATCAAGTCCACCCCCAGCATCCTGAAGCGTCGCGCCAACTCCACGGTTTCATCCGGGTTCCAACCGTCTTCGACCCAGTCGGTGGCGGAGACACGGACAAATACCGGGAGCTCCTCAGGCCAGACAGCCCTGACCGCTTCGGTCACTTGCAACACCAGCCGGACACGATTTTCGAACGACCCGCCATATTGATCGCGGCGCTGATTGCTCAACGGCGAGAGAAATTGATGCAGCAAATAGCCATGGGCCGCATGGACCTCGACGACTTTGAAGCCGGCGGTCAAGGCGCGCTTGGCCGCGTCCACGAATGCCTGGATGACGTCGGCGATCTGCCCCTCGTCCAGCTGGACCGGTGGGGTGTGCTGCGGATCGAAGGCGATCGGAGACGGGCCGACCGGCACCCAGCCACCGTCCTCCGGCTTGACGCTGCCATGCTTGCCCAGCCACGGCCGCCAGGTGCTGGCCTTGCGACCGGCGTGGGCGAGTTGAATGCCCGGCACGGCGCCTTGTGCGGTAATGAAACGGGTGATGCGCTGTAGGGGCTCGATCTGTTCGTCGTTCCACAAGCCCAGGTCCTGGGCAGTAATGCGACCGTCGGCGGTGACAGCGGTGGCTTCGGTGAACACCAGCCCGGCGCCCCCCACGGCGCGGCTGCCGAGGTGCACCAGGTGCCAATCGTTGGCCAGGCCATCGGCGCTCGAATACTGGCACATCGGCGAAACCGCGATGCGATTGGGCAGGGTCAGTTGACGAAGGGTATAGGGTTCCAGCAGCAGACTCATGGGGCACCTCTCGAATCAGTGGGCAGGCTCCAGGGTTCTGTTTGAAAAGTCGACGAGTGACAAAAGGGTGCAACACCCGCCCCCGCGGGCAAAGAAACAGACAAGACGTCACAAGGGCTATCAAGCAGTGCTTAAAGACTAGTAGGCGCTGGCGAAGCCTGCGATCTTTTATTCTTTCGCTCCAGATTCAACGGGCCGTGGAAAGATCGCAGCCCCCGCTGGACCTTGTAGGAGCTGGCGAAGCCTGCGATCTTTTATTCTTTCGA
>NZ_JAOSHO010000081.1 GCF_025917275.1 Pseudomonas agronomica
GGGGCTCAGGGGGCGCCTCCACCGGGGCGTTAATCATGGATATCTTGGGGTAGCGCTTGCGGGCTTCTTCCAGCGTCTGGTGATCGACGCCTTGGGACATGAGGTGGTTCTCCTGGGCCTGGAAGCCGATGACATCGCCCTGCTTGCCCAGCACATCCAACAGCTTGAGCCCCAGGTCGGAACGCTCCGGCTCGGCCAACAATGCCGCGCGCAGCAGCCCGGCGGCTTCGGTGAAGCGGCCATAGGTCAGGTAGATTCCCACGCCTTCCAGCACGTCTCCCAGAGGCGCATCACCGTTGTTGAACGACGCGGCGACTTCGGAGGGCTTTATGTCAGCGCTCTCCATATAGGTGTCGGTGTTGTCGTCCAGGGCCAGGTCGGGACGGGCGGCCAATGGCACCGGGTCCGCCGTCTCCTGCTGTTGCCGATGACGCAGGAACAGCAAAAGCGCCAGCAACCCGAGCATCCCCCCCAATCCACCCACCCACAGCCAGTCGATGCCTTCGGTTTCCGCCACTGGCGCCGCCTCGACTGCCGTTGCGGATTCGGCGGGTTCGGCAGTCTCGGGGGCAAGCTCCGAGGTGATCGCAGGTGGCGAGGCCTGGGTCAGCTGCGCTTGAAGTTCGCTGATCTGCTGGCGTTGCCCGGCGATTTCCTGGTCCTGGGCTTGAATCCGGGCCTGCAGTTGTTCAATGGTCTGCTGTTGCTGCTGGGCCTGCAGGACGCTGGCAGCCAATTGCTCGGTACTGTTGTCGGTCGCGGCGGGGGCCGGAGCGACAGGGTTTTGGGCGGGGGCTGGCAAGATAGCCGAATCAGGCAGCAACAAGCGCTGGCCGATGGAGAGTCGCTCGCTGCCAGGGTTCAGCGCCTGGATCCCCTGCATCAGTTCATTGACCGACGCATTGCTGCCCGCATCATGCAAGCGCTTGGCGATCACCCAGGGATTGTCACCTTGCACGACGGTATAGCGCTTGCCCTGTGTCGCCGGGGGCGGCTTGATGGCGGGTGTCGCCTCGGCCGAATTGGAGGGTTCCTCAACGGTCGGCACCAGGCCTGGCGTACCGGGCGGATCGATCAGCACGGTGTATTCGCGCAGCAGGCGCCCGTTGGGCTGATTGAGCTGAACAAGGAAGTTGAGGAACGGTTCCTCCACCGGTTTGCTGGAGGTCACCTGGATGAAACTGCGTCCGCCCCGCAGCACGGGGGTGAAGCGCAGGTTATTGAGAAAGAAGATCCGCTCCACCCCGGCACGGCTGAAATCGTCCGGACTCGCCAGGCTGGCGGAAAGATCACCCTCGCTGAGTCCCGCCGCATCAACCAGGGCGATATCGGCGCGCAACGGTTGGTTCAAGGCGGAATGAAGCGTGATTTCCCCAAGCCCCAGCGCCGACGCCAAGGCGGGAAACCCCAGGGCACCCACGACGACCGACACGTTGATCCAACTGCGCAACGTGGACTGCAAACTTTCAAGCATGGGTATCCCTTTGATCAACGACCTGTGCGAAACGCTTCCAATACGATCGCTTAGTACTGGTTATAGTTCGCTAACCACCGAATCTCAAAGGTCTGGCGCCAGGGATATGCCTCAGGATCTTTCCAGGTTGGCCAGGATCGTGCCGTGGACCCGCATGCAAACGCGCATGTCCGCTTCGTCGACGCCTTCGAACAACTCCCGGCGCAACTGCGTGGCAATGGTTTCGATTTGTTCGATCAGCGGCAACGCCGGCGCGCACAGTACGATCTTCTTGGCGCGGCGGTCCTCGGCCACGGCCTGGCGTTGAACCAGGCCCTGGGTTTCCAGGCTGTCGAGCAAACGGGCCAGGGTCGGGCCTTCGACGGCAACGCTCTGGGCCAGCTCCCGTTGGGTCGGGGCCTGCTCGAAACGGGCCAGGTGCAGCAGTACCAGCCAGCGCGCCTGGGACAGGCCCAGCCCGGCAAGGCGACGGTCCAGCTCGGCACGCCAGCCACGGGACATCTGCGCCAGTTGCATGCCAAAACGGTGTTGATCGGTCAAAGGCATAAAAAACTCATCAGATCTGAAATAGAGAAAAACTAATTATTAGTCAGCTAAGCATGACCTTCGGATTCAAGCAAGGCTCGCACTGTAGTGAATCGTTAAAGGTGCGTAACTGTTTGATCAGACTTCGAATTCCGATTGCAGCGCAGCCCTGACGCAATACAGGACCCCTTCCGGAACCCGTCCTGCGAACAACGCGGCGACTTCCGATACGGGAGGCAGCTCGCCTTCCCCATCGAGAAACGCATCCTGGACCTCGCCCATCAACTCTTCGGGCAGATCCAGCGCTTGTTCCAAGGAGAGCTGTTGCTGACCAATGGCCTCGGCCAGCATCGTGTAGACGTTCTTTTCCGAGCACTGCAATTGACTGGCAATCTGCAGCGGGGTCATGCCGGCCCGCGCCAGGGTGATGAGTTCATGGCGAACGTCGGCCACCGCCGGCGGGGTCTCGGCTTCGCCACCCAGCACTTGGAGGAAGGCCTCGCCATAACGCTCCAGCTTGCGCGCGCCGACGCCACTGACCCGGGCCATTTCCGCCAGGGAAGTCGGTTGGCTGCGGAGCATTTCCAGCAAAGTGGAATCGGGAAAGATGACGTAAGGAGGCACGCCGTGTTCCTCGGCCAGCTTGCGGCGCAGGGCGCGCAACGCTTCCCACCGATCACGCTCCTCGCCGCGCACCAGTTGGCTGGCCTGGCTCTTGCTGCTCTTGACCGCAGTCGCCGGCTTGAGGTCGCGACGCAGCTCCAGGGTCACTTCGCCCTTGAGCAAGGGCCGGCAGGTCGCACTCAGGCGCAGGCCGCCGTAGCCTTCCAGGTCGATGTCCGCCAGGCCGCGCGCGACCAACTGCCGGAACAATGAGCGCCATTCGCTCTCGCTGCGGGCCTTGCCCACGCCGAATACAGATAGGTGCTGGTGGCCGAAGCTGCGGACCTTCTCGTTGTCCTTGCCCAGCAACACATCCACCAGATGCCCGACGCCGTAGCGCTGGCCCGTGCGATAAATCGCCGACAACGCCTGGCGGGCCGGCTCCGTGGCGTCCCAGGTTTCCACGCCATCGACGCAATTGTCGCAATGGCCGCAGGGCTGGGGCATGTCTTCGTCGAAATAGGCCAGCAAGGTCTGGCGACGGCAGCGGGTCTCTTCGCACAGCGACAGCATGGCGTCGAGCTTGTGCTGCTCCAGGCGCTTGTGCCGCTCATCGCCCTCGGAGTTCTGCAACATCTGCTTGAGCATCACCACGTCTTGCAGGCCGTAGGCCATCCAGGCATCGGCTGGCAAGCCGTCACGACCGGCACGCCCGGTTTCCTGGTAATAGGCTTCCAGGGACTTGGGCAAGTCCAGGTGAGCGACGAAACGTACGTTGGGCTTGTCGATGCCCATGCCGAACGCCACGGTGGCGACCATGATCAAGCCTTCCTCGTTGAGAAAGCGCTTCTGGTGATAGGCACGCAAGTCGTTGGGCAGGCCGGCGTGATAGGGCAATGCCGGAAAACCCTGTTCGCTGAGGAATGCGGCCACTTCCTCGACCTTCTTGCGCGACAGGCAATAGACAATGCCAGCGTCGCTGCGCCGCTCGGCAAGGAACGCCAGCAACTGCTTGCGCGGCTGCTCCTTGGGCACGATGCGGTAGAAAATGTTCGGACGGTCAAAACTGGAGAGGAACCGCTCGGCATTTTGCAAGTGCAGTCGGTCGACGATTTCTTCGCGGGTACGCTTGTCGGCGGTGGCGGTCAGGGCGATACGCGGGACATCGGGGAACAGCTCGGCCAATTGCCCCAGTTGCAGGTATTCGCGACGAAAATCATGACCCCATTGGGACACGCAGTGGGCTTCGTCGATGGCAAACAGGGCGATTTCCAGGCTCTGTAAAAACGCCAGCATGCGCGGCTGCACGAGGCGTTCCGGCGCCAGGTAAAGCATTTTCACCTCGCCACGCTTGATCCTCGCGGCCAAGTCCCGTTGCTGCTCGGCGCTCAGGGTGGAGTTCAGCGCCGCAGCGGCGACACCCAATTCTTCAAGGGTGGCGACCTGGTCGTCCATCAAGGCGATCAGCGGCGAAACCACCACCGCCAGGCCGTTGCGCAACAGGGCCGGCACCTGGAAGCACAGCGATTTTCCGCCGCCGGTGGGCATGAGCACCAGGGCATCGCCACCGCTGGCCACGCGCTCAATAATGGCACCCTGGCGGCCACGGAAACTGTCGTAGCCGAAGATGTCCTTGAGGACGCGTTGAGCCTGTTCGAGCATAGAAACTCCAAAATCACCGAAACATCCCTGCAAGGCTGGTTCAGAATCGCAAACGCTGCACCGGCAAATCGTAAGTGCGCGTTTCCAACCGACCGCAGGGCATCACAAAACGCGGCAGTATACCCGAGGGCTTCGTTGCGAAGGGGGTTGGTGACAGGAGGTGATCAAACAGACGATCCCACGCCTTGCGCCCCGTAGGAGCTGCCGAGAGCAACGAGGCTGCGATCTTTCCCCAGCCAATTGCATCCAGAGCGAACGACCAGCAGATCAAGGTCAAAAGATCGCAGCCTTCGGCAGCTCCTACAGGTATCGCGGCCCTTCCGTGCACCCAAGTCGAGGCAAATCCACCACGCGGCTGGCCTGCCCGCTCAAGAAGGCCTAGAATTCCCGCATTGTTTATTCCCCAAGGTAGCCCGTAATGTCCTTCGCTGAGCAACTGACCCGCCTGCAAGTCTTCCTCGACGCCGATGAGCTGCACGAAGAGGCGCTGGACTACGTGGCCGCTCATGGCTATCTGACCGCCCTGTCCATCTGCTCCGAGCCAGTGCCGGACCGTGAATGGATCGATGCCCTGTTCGCCGAAGAGCCGCATTACAGCGACGAAGCCCAGCGCGCCGAAATCGAAGCTACGCTGGTCGGCCTCAAGGCCCACATCGCCCGCCAACTGGCTTCCGACGAAGAATTCGAATTGCCGTGCGAACTGGACCTGGGCGACGACCCGGACGATTCGGAACTGCGCGGCTGGTGCATCGGCTTCATGGAAGGCGTGTTCCTGCGCGAAGCCGCCTGGTTCGAAACCGCGGAAGAAGAAGTCAGCGAGATGCTGTTGCCGATCATGGTGGGTTCCGGCCTGTTCGACGAGCAACCAGAATTTTCCGACATTGCCGCCGACGCGAACCTGATGGACGACATGATCGTGCAGATCCCCGAAGCGCTGACCGCCCTGTACCTGCTGTGCAACGCTCCGGACGAGAAGCCGGCGATCCTCAAGCCTCGCCACCACTGAGTGACCGGGTGCCCTCGCCAATCGGCAAGCGCCCGCTGATCCTGCGTTACGCTCTGCTGGCCATCGGCTGGCTGAGCGTAGTGCTGGGGGTCATTGGCATTTTCGTTCCCGTACTCCCCACCACCCCGTTCCTGCTCCTGGCCGCCGCCTGCTTCGCCCGCAGTTCGCCGCGCTTCTACTACTGGCTGGTGGAACACCCCCGCCTCGGCCCGTGGATCAAAGACTACCTCAGCGGCAACGGCATTCCCCTCAAGGGCAAGGTCTACGCCATCGGTTTGATGTGGGCCAGCATTCTGTTTTCCTGCTATCTGGTTCCCCTCCCGTGGGCGCGGGGGTTCATGCTCACCAGTGCGGTGCTGGTGACGGTTTATATCCTCAGGCAGAAGACGCTGCGCAGCCGCTGAACATAATGGGGTGTTCCCGTGGCGAGGCGGCTTGCTCCCGATGGCTAGCGAAGCCGCTCTGAAATCAGCCAACGCAACCCTCCAGGCAGACCGCGCCAGCCGGTTTTACGACTGCTGCGCAGCCGAGCGGGAGCAAGCTCCCTCGCCACAGGCATCTGGTTTCACACCGTATCCACCTTCAACGAATGATCATTCAACATCCCGTTGATAATTGTCGCCGTGTCCGCCCCGCCAACCATCCCGCCCGATCCCGGCGTGACGCCGTAATGCGTGGCCAGATCGACACCGGCCAGGTCGATGGTCTGGTTCGGCGTGGCGCCGGCGATGCTGCTGACGTCGATGCTGGTGATGACCGATGCGCCGGTACCCGTGACGGTGAAGTGCAGGTAGTCGTCCAGGGACGCGCTGCTGCTGTTTTCACCCTGCAGTAGTTGGGACAGGTCGAGCTTGTCGAGGCCCGGGGTGAAGTCGGTGATGACGTCGTGGCCGCTGTTGCCCGCCTGCCATTGGAAGGTGTCGGCGCCGTTGCCGCCCGTGAGGATGTTATTGCCCAGGCCACCGATCAGGGTGTCATCGCCGCCACCGCCATTGAGCACGTCATGGCCAAGCCCGCCATCGATGTGATTGCCCGCGCTGTTGCCGGTCAGGGTGTCGTTGAAGTTCGAGCCGACGAGATTTTCGATGCTGGCCAGGGTATCCGTCCCGGCCCCCAGGGTATTTTGCGCGGCCAGCAGACCGAGGTTCACGGTCACGCCAGCGGTGGCATGGGCGTAGCTGGCTGTGTCGTTGCCGGTGCCGCCGTCGAGCAGGTCGTTGCCGCTGCCGCTGTAGAGCAAGTCATTGCCCGCCTCGCCATGCAAGGTGTTATTGCCGGTGCCTGCGCTGAGGATGTCATTGCCATCGCCGGCGTTGAGCACGTTGTCGCCATTGCCGGCCAGCAGCACGTCGTCGCCCGCCGTCCCTGTCAGGGTGTGGCCCGCTTGATAGCTGATGTCGACCGCGGCGCTGTCGCTGCCGCCGTGGTTGTCGCTGGTGGTGTAGGTCCCGTGATAATCCGACGTGCTGTCATGGGCACCGGCGTAATTGACCGTCATGGTCAGTTGATAATTTTCCGAGGCATTGACGTTGCCGTTGCCAGGATTGGGGATGTTGGTGACGTGGATCTGGTAGTTGCCGTCCGCCGCCGCAGTGAACGAAGCGCCGTCGTTGATCGCGACGAAAGGCCCGCCGTTCAAGGAATACTCCAGGGTGACGTGACCGGCGGCGAGGTTGTGATCCAAGGTCAGGGTTTCGCCTTGCTTGAGGCTGATGTTGAGCCGGTCTTCATCGTTGGCGTTGTTGTTCGACACCGCCCCCAGCGCACCACTGACCACCAGCACCGCCGTCATGCTCACGGCGTTGGCGACGAAGGCACTGCGGTCGAGGTTGATCGATTGGACATTGTTGCCGGTGAAACTGGCAGTGCCGGTAGTGCCGGTGAAGTCCCCACCCTTGGCGGCCCAGCCCGTATTGAAACCGGTGGGTGTAGCCGTGAGGGGATCGCCATTGGCGTCGCTGTCGTTGCCCAGCAACAATTCTCCAGGCACCACGATATTGCCCGACAGCACGTTGGTGATGACGTTGTCGGCAATCGCCACGGGCGCACTGTTGGGCACGACCTTGATCACCAGGCCGGAACCGGACAGGTCGCCATCGTTGTCGCTGACGGTGTAGCCGATGTTCTCGGTGATCAAAGTGCTGGTGGTGGTCTGCGAGGTGTAGCTGAACGCACCGGTGTCGAGATTCACCACCAGGGTGCCGTCATGGTCGGTGGCGATGCTGACGGTGTTGGTCGCGGTGTTGAACGTACCGTGGTTCGCCCCGCCGCTGGCAGTCAGTGCGCCTTGGCCGCCATTGGCGTCCGGGTTGTAGCTGTAGGTCGTGCCATCCACCACCAGGCTTTTGATAAATCCACCATCGGCGCCGAACGAACCGCCCTCGCCCAACAGGTTGCCCGTCACGGGTATACCCTGGACCGTGCCCGTAAGCACCGAGTTGAGCTGGTTCAGGTCGGTGACCACCACCGCGTTGGTGTTGGTGTGGGCGCTGCCGTCGTAGGCCAGCGGGTCGAGGTGGGCGTTGCTGACGCCGCTGCCCAGGCCAATGGCGTAGTTCTTGATGCCGTTGGCGTCGAGGAAGGCTTTCCAGGCGGCTTCATCCGTCGCGCCGATTTCGCCCAAGGTCGGCTTGCCGTCGGAGAAGAAATAGCCAACGTTCTGTGCGCCGGTCAGTTGGCCGGAAGTGGCGAACGCCGTCTGGGCCATCGCCACGGCCGCGTCGTAGTTGGTGTCACCGTGCGCCGTCAGCGCGGCGAGCAGCGTCTTGGCCGTTGCCACGTCCACCCACACGGAGCTCTGGTCGGTAGCGCTGCCGCTGAAGGTCACGAGCTGGACTTTTACGTCGCCCATGTCGTCGTATTTGTCGAGCAAGGCGCTGACCGCCTGCTTGGCCAGATCCATTCGAGAGAGCCCCGACACGCCGGAGGGGTCTTTCATGCTGCCGGAGACGTCAAGCACGATCAGCAGGTTGGAATCGATCTCGGTCGCCGTGACCGAACGCTCGGACGCGACAGCCTTGGGCACGTCATCGACAATATTGACCACCAGGCTGCCGGTGGTGCTGTTGCCCAGCGCGTCGGTGGCCTGGTAAGTGAAGCTTTCGGTCAGTACATTCGGGCCATCGTTGGCATTGGGCGAGGTTGTCGCCGGTGACGTCAGTGTGTAGGTGTAGGAACCGTCGGGATTGAGCAGCAGTTGGCCGTGGGCGCCGGTGGCGTCGCCCAGCAGCGTGAACGTCACGGCCCCGGTGGCACCGCTGACCGAGCCCACCAGGGTGCCGCTGGCAGTTTCGCCAGTGGAGCCCGGCTCACTGCCGGTCGCGGTACCGGCGGCCAGGTCCTGGCCATCCTGTTTCAGGTCGAGGGCTTTTTCATAGACGGTGACGTCATGGTCGGTTTCCGCGACCAGGCAACTGTTGTGCACGTCGATGGTGATGGTCGTGGTGCTTTCATCGCCGTCGGCGTCGCGCACGGTGTAGGTGAATACGTCGGTGGCGCCCGCTTCGCCCACGGAGCCGGGGTTGCTGTGGTAGACCGCATTGCCGTTGGCATCCAGGGTCAGGTAGCCATATGTGCCGTTGACCTGTGTGTTCAAGCCGCCAGTGACCGGGCTCGACGTGTCGCCGCCGGCCCGCACACCGACCACCGCCCCACCGTCGGCGCCAAGCACGTCGTTGTCTAACACGTTGCCACTGACCGTCCCACCTTCTATCACCGAAGCGTTGTCAGCATGAGCCTGGGGCACGTCATCGACGATATTGATGACGATGGTGCTGGTGACGGTGTTGCCGAGTGAATCGGTGGCCTGATAGGTGAAGCTTTCGCTCAGCACGTTCGGGCCGTCGTTGGCGGCGGGCGAAGTGGAGGCTGGCGAGGTCAGGGTGTACGTGTAGGAACCATCGGGGTTCAGGAGCAGTTGACCGTGGGCACCTGTGGCGTTGCCCACAAGGGCGAAGGTGACGGCGCCAATGGCGCCGGTGACCGCATCCACGAGGCTGCCCGTGGCGGTTTCGCCGGTGGCGCTTGGGTCGCTGCCGGTAACCGTGCCAGGGGCCAGGTCCTGGCCGTCCTGGTTCAGGTCGAGCGCACTTTCGTGCACGCTGACTTCATGATCCGGCGCGGCGACGAAGCAACTGGCGTGCACATCGATGGTGATGGTCGTGGTGCTTTCATCGCCATCGGCGTCGCGCACGGTGTAGGTGAACACGTCGGTGGCGCCCGGTGCGCTGACGACGTTCGGATTGCTGTGATAGACAGCGTTGCCGTTGGCGTCCAGGGTCAGGTAGCCGTAGGCGCCGTTGATCTGGCTATCGAGGCCGCCTATGGCTGAGGTCGATGTATCGCCGCCAGCCCGAACGCCGACCACCGCGCCGCTCGCGGCGGGCCCGTCGGCACCGCCCTCGTCGTTGTTCAGCACGTTGCCACTGACGGTGCCACCCTCGTCCACCGAGGCGGAATCCGCGTGGGCCGTGGGCAAGTCATCGACGATGTTCACGTCCAGATTGCCCGTGGCGGTGGTGCCGTTGTCGTCGGTAACCACCACGGTGAAGTGCTCGCCCAGGCTGTTGGCGCCGTTCGCGTTCGGGTGGGCTTCGTTGTCGAGCAAGGTGTAGCTATAAGTGACCACACCCGTGGCGGCGTTGAAGCCGGTCACGGTCAGGGTGTTGCCCAGCGCGGTGGTGATCGATTGCGGGAAGCCGGCAGTTACGCCACCACTGACCACGGTGATGCCGCCGACGTTGAGGGTCTGCACGCCGTCCAGCGCGGTCACGGTGAAGGTGCCGCTCTGGGTCAGCGCCGGGGTGTCCGGGCTGCTGCCGTCGCCGAGGTTTTTCTCCTGCAGCGTCAGCTCGCCGCCTTCGGTGTCGAGGCCGGTGATGATCACCGGGTCGTCGTTGTTGTGGACTTGCAGCACCAGGTTGGCGGTGCTGGTGTCGCCGTCGGCATCGGTCAGGGTGTAGGCGAAGGTTTCGCTGCCATTGCCGCCGCCGTGCAGGCCTTTGAAATCGGCGTCGGAGGTATTGAGCGTATAGGTGTAGGAACCGTCGGCGTTGAGCACCAGCGTGCCGTAGGTACCGGTAAACGTGCCGGGGGTGATCGGGCCGGACGCCACGTGATCGGCGCCTTGGGTGTCGTTGGTCAGCACGCTGCCGGTCAGGGTCAGGTTGCTTTCCGAGGCGGTGCCGGCGTTGCTGTCGTCCACGGCCTTGGGCAGATCATCGACGATGCTCACGTCCAGATTGCCCGTGGCGGTGGTGCCGTTGTCGTCGGTGACCACCACTGGGAATTGCTCGCCCAGGCTGTTGGCGCCGTTCGCGTTCGGGTGGGCTTCGTTGTCGAGCAAGGTGTAGCTGTAGCTGACCACGCCGGTGGCGGCGTTGAAGCCGGTCACGGTCAAAGTGTTGCCCAGCGCGGTGGTGATCGATTGCGGGAAGCCGGCGGCCACGCCACCGCTGACCACGGTGATGCCGCCGACGCTGAGGGTCTGCACACCGTCCAGCGCGGTCACGGTGAAGGTGCCGTTTTGGGTCAGTGCCGGAGCGTCCGGGCTGCTGCCGTCGCCGAGGTTTTTCTCCTGCAGCGTCAGCTCGCCGCCTTCGGTGTCGAGGCCGCTGATGATCACTGGATCGTCGTTGTTGTGGACTTGCAGCACCAGGTTGGCGGTGCTGGTGTCGCCGTCGGCGTCGGTCAGGGTGTAGGTGAAGGTTTCGCTGCCATTGCCGCCGCCGTGCAGGCCTTTGAAATCGGCGTCGGAGGTATTGAGCGTGTAGGTGTAGGAACCGTCGGCGTTGAGCACCAGCGTGCCGTAGGTACCGGTGAACGTGCCGGGGGTGATCGGGCCGGACGCCACGTGATCGGCGCCTTGGGTGTCGTTGGTCAGCACGCTGCCGGTCAGGGTCAGGTTGCTTTCCGAGGCGGTGCCGGCGTTGCTGTCGTCCACGGCCTTGGGCAGATCATCGACGATGTTCACGTCCAGATTGCCCGTGGCCGTGGTGCCGTTGTCATCGGTGACCACCACCGGGAATTGCTCGCCCAGGCTGTTGGCGCCGTTCGCGTTCGGGTGGGCTTCGTTGTCGAGCAAGGTGTAGCTGTAGCTGACCACGCCGGTGGCGGCGTTGAAGCCGGTCACGGTCAAAGTGTTGCCCAGCGCGGTGGTGATCGATTGCGGGAAGCCGGCGGCCACGCCACCGCTGACCACGGTGATGCCGCCGACGCTGAGGGTCTGCACACCGTCCAGCGCGGTCACGGTGAAGGTGCCGCTCTGGGTCAGCGCCGGGGTGTCCGGGCTGCTGCCGTCGCTGAGGTTTTTCTCCTGCACCGTCAGCTCGCCGCCTTCGGTGTCGAGGCCGCTGATGATCACCGGATCGTCGTTGTTGTGGACTTGCAGCACCAGGTTGGCGGTGCTGGTGTCGCCGTCGGCGTCGGTCAGGGTGTAGGCGAAGGTTTCGGTGCCGTTGCCGCCGCCGTGCAACGCGACGAATTGCGGATCGCTGGTGTTCAGCGTGTAGGTGTAGGTGCCGTTGGGATTGAGCACCAGGGTGCCGTAGGTGCCGGTAAACGTGCCGCCGATGATCGGCCCGCTGTCGGGGCCGGTGGGGATGCGGTCGGCGCCCTGGTGGTCGTTGGGCAAGACATTGCCGGTGAGCGTGACAAGGGTTTCCGATGCCGTGCTGGCGTGGCTGTCGTCGATCGCCTGGGGCACGTCGTCGGTAATGTTGACGTCGAGGGTTCCGTTGGCGGTGTCGCCATCGGTGTCGACGGCCACCACTGGGAATTGCTCGCTGATGCTGTTGGCACCGCCACCCGCTGGATGGGTTTCGTTGTCGTTCAAGGTGTAGCTGTAGCTGACGACGCCAGTGGCCGGGTCATAGCCTGTGACGGTCAGGGTATTGCCCAAGGGCGAGGTGACGGATTGCGGGAAACCTGCGGGCACCCCGCCGGTAATCACGTTGATGCCTCCGATGCTCAGGCTGCTCAGCCCGTCGGGCGCGGAAACCGTGAACGTACCGCTTTGCACCAGCGCGCCCGGATTGCTGGCGGTACCGTCGGCGAGGTTGGCCTCGTTGGCGGTCAGTTCGCCGCCGTCCACGGTCAGGCCATCCAAGGTGACAGGATTGTCCGGGGTCTCGGGCGTTACGGGGGGGACGATGCCGTCGTTATTACTATCCGGATCGGCTGCCAATTCCAGCTGGGGAAATTCGGGAATCCCATTGAACCCCGCCGTGGGAAAGCCGATCTGCGGGTCGACTTGTCCACCGACTTCCTCCAGCAACACAAAGCTGTGACCGCCACCCAGGGCGCCCGTCGCGTTTGCCCCACCGGGCCCTGCGGCGGTGGCTTCGCCGGCTTGGGTCGGGTCGGCGCCGGCGGCGATGGCTTGCTGCAGTTTTTGCACATCGGTCAGTTGCGCGTCACTCGGCGCCGCCGTTTCAGGGGTATCGACATGCGGTGCCTGGTTGGCGAGCAGCTGCGGGGTCAGGGTCAGGTCGCTGCCGCGCCCCAACGTCAATTCGTGGCCGTTCTGTAAATGCACGGCCACTGCGCCTTCGGCCCCGGTGACCAAGTGCTCGCCGGCATACAAACGATCACCTTCGACCAATGGGCGTCGCACCCCACCGGCGGCCTCCGCGAAAACCTGCCCTACCACCTTGCTGACGGTACCGATGAGCGCTGCCATGTGCATTCCCTCCGTTGCCAACCGTGGTCGGCATCTGTCTGGGTGAAGAAGTCATGCTCAAGTCGACCGTCAGAATCTGGAAAATCTGCCAGCTTTCACGGGGGTTGGCGACGCTAGCGCTTCGCCATAACGACAAAAAACCGTCACCCTGAATCGCCCCGTTTTTCAACTTTTTTGCTGTTCTTCACGTCGTTTCAAAATTTGAATGGAACTTTTTATTGACGTCTAAAAACCGTCAGAAGCCCGTAAATACAAAGCTCTTGCCCTGAACAATGTGCCGGTTTTTTTCCACGACATAAGTTTTTTTCGAAATAAACGTTATGAGAAATTCTTCTTAGGTTTTCCGCAGGATGTTCTTAGCTGTGTTGTTACAAGGTTGAAACGGTTTTGATCTTTTAAACGTCAATTTTCTGGCGACAACGAAGCACAACAGACCTCAGGAGATACACCCCATGCGCGTTCTTACACCCCTCTGCAGCGCGGTTTTGCTGGCCATGGCCTGTTCTTCTCAGGCGCAGGCGATGTCGTTGACCGAAGCCATTCAGAGCACCATCGCGACGCACCCTGAATTGGCGCAACGGCTGGACAGCCGCCTGTCGGCCAACGAAGACGTCAAAGTGGCAAGAGGGGGCTTTTTTCCGTCAGTTGACCTGAACGGCGGATATGGTCGCGGCTATAGCGACAACACCAATACCCGGGCGCTGGGCAACCATCACACGAACATCCTGACCTACACCCAGTCGGAGCTGCGTCTGCGGCAGATGATCTTTGACGGGTTCAATACCGCCAATGAAGTCGAGCGTACCCAGGGGGTGGTCAATTCCCGGGCCTATTACGCCCAGGGCACTGCGCAAGACCTGGCCCTGCGCACCATCGAGGTCTATCTGGAAGTGCTCAAGCGTCGCGAGCTGCTGACCTTGGCCAAGAACAACCTGCAGGCGCACCTGCGGGTCAACGACCAGATCGGCCTGCGTACCCAGCGCGGTGTTGGCAGCGCCGCCGACTCGGACCAGTCCAACGCCCGTCGGGCCCTGGCGGAAAACAACTACGACACCGCCCAGGTCGACCTGGCCGACGCCGAGGCGAACTTCTATAGCGTGGTCGGACGCATGCCCGATGAGTTGGAAGCACCGCCAACCACCAAAGGGGAAATCCCCGCTGAACTGCGCGAAGCCCAGCAAAGCATGGTGGATAACAACCCATACCTGAAATCGGCGCAGGCCGACATTCAATCCGCCGAAAGCCAATATGAAGTGGCGAAATCACCGTTCTATCCGCGCTTCGACGCCGAAGCGGCAGTGGGCGCCAACAACAACATCGGCGGTGAAGAAGGTCACGACAATAACTGGCGGGTCGGTGTGGTGATGAACTACAACCTGTTCCGTGGTGGCAGCGACAAGGCGCGGCTGGCGTCCAACGCGCATCAGATCAACCAGGCCATGGACATCCGCAACAACGCCTTGCGCCAGCTCAACGAAGATACGCGCCTGGCCTGGAACGCCATGCTCAATGCCCGCAAACAGACCCCGACGGCCCGTGAATACGCCGACACCACCGCCCGCGTGCGCGCCGCTTACCAGGATCAATTCGGCCTCGGCCAACGGACCCTGCTCGACCTGCTCGACAGCGAAAACGAGCTGTACAACGCCAACCGTCGCTACACCGAGGTGCGCTACACCGAGGAGTATTCGATGTACCGGGTGCTGGCGAACATGGGCCTGCTGCTGCACAAGCAACGGATCGTGCTGCCGGCCGATGCGGTCGCGCAGACCGAAGTCAAGAACCAGGCACGGTTGCCGGAACTGAAGTAATCCCGTGGGAGCGACCGATTTGACCAGCATGGAACCCACCACCCCGAGCGCCGACCCGCGCTCGAACTTCGATGATCCCTTGCTGGACGGCTTGTTGATCCTCTGCAAACTCCATGGCGCGACCGTCAGTCGCGCCAGCCTCAGCGCCGGGCTTCCTATGGCGCACCAACGCTTGAGCCTGGACCTGCTGCCGCGTGCAGCGGCCCGGGCCAGTTTGCAGGCGCGGTTGTTGCGTCGCGACCTGGCGGACATCTCGGCGCTGAATCTGCCGGTGATGCTGATCCTCGCCGGGGGCCGCTGCGCAATTTTGCGGCGCTGGGGCGAGGACGGTCGTGCGCTGATCCTGCCCAGCGAGGCCGATGGCGGCGAACAATGGGTCAGCCGTGAAGAGCTGACCATCGACTATAGCGGCCAGGCCTTGTTCGCCCGGCCGCGTCACGAACTCGAAGACCTGCGCGCGCCCTTGGTGCCGCGGGTCGAAGCGTGGTTTCGCGACACGTTGAAACTGTCGCGATGGCTGTACAGCGACGCGATCCTGGCGAGCTTCCTCATCAACCTGCTGGGCTTGATGGTGCCGCTGTTCGTCATGCAGACCTACGACCGCGTGGTGCCGAACCAGGCCACATCGACACTGTGGGTGCTGGCCGTGGGGCTGTTGATCGGCACCGGTTTCGAACTGGTGTTGCGGGTGGTGCGGGCCCATCTGCTGGACACCGCCGGCAAGAAGACCGACGTGATTCTCTCCGCCACCCTGTTCGAACGCATCACCGGCATGGCGATGAAAGCCAAGCCCGTGACCATCGGCGGCTTTGCCCAGAGCATCCATGACTTCCAGGGTCTACGGGAATTTCTCACGGCGGTGACACTCACCAGTTTGATCGACCTGCCCTTCGCCCTGCTGATGCTGGTGGTGATCGGCCTGTTGGGTGGATGGCTGGTGGTCATTCCCGTGGTGGCGTTTCCAATCACCATTGTCTTCGCCATGATCATCCAGGCGCGCCTGCGCGACACCGTGCAGAAAAGCCTGGCCCTTGGCGCCCAACGCCAGGCCTTGCTGATCGAAACCCTCGGCGGCCTGGAAACCCTCAAGGCCTGCAGCGCCGAAAG
>NZ_JAOSHO010000810.1 GCF_025917275.1 Pseudomonas agronomica
ACGGGGATAAATCCCCTCGCCACAACGGAATGTTCGGCAGCAAATCACTCAGCTTAAAACCACCAACCGATTCGGCAATTCATTACGCGCATGGGTCACCGGCACGTGTTCCTTGAGCAACTCACCGCAAGCCTCGACGCACGTCACAAAACCCTGCAGCGTCTGCCCCTGGCGAACCTGCTGGGTAAACGCCACGACAATCGCATCCCAATGTTTGTTATCGAGTCGCTTGGAAATACCCTCGTCCACCAGGATCTCCACATAGCGCTCGGCCTCGCAGACGAAGATCAGCATGCCGGTGCTGCCCACGGTGTGATGCAGGTTCTGTTCGAGAAATTGCCGGCGTGCCAGGTTGGAGGCCCGCCAGTGGCGTACGGAACGAGGGACCAGACGGGTCGTGATGCCAGGGATGCGAAACACCAGGCACAACACAATGAAACTGGCCCACTGCACCCACAGCAGGCTGTGCAGGGTCAGCCAGCCGGTCAGGTAATGCAGGGCGCCGGGGACCACCAGTGCCAGCAGGCTGGCCCAGAGCAACGGGATGTAGGCGTAGTCATCGGCGCGGGCGGCCAGCACCGTGACCAGTTCAGCGTCGGTGTCGCGCTCGACTCGGGCGATGGCCTCGGCCACTTTGCGTTGTTCGTGTTCAGTCAGTAATGCCATGTTTTAAAGAGCCCGCTCATTATTGTCATCACCAGCCGCCCGACGAACCGCCGCCCCCGAAACTGCCGCCACCACCGCTGAAGCCACCGCCTCCGCTGCTGCTGCTGCCGCCTCCTCCGCCACCTGAATAGCCACCGCCACTGGACCCGCCACCGCTGGGAAGGATACCGAGCACCTGGCAGACAAATACCGTCAGGATAAAAAGCATCACCAGGAAGATGAACAAGCCCGGATGGCGCTCGACGAAGTCCTTCTCGTCCTGCTCACCCGCGCTGTATGCGGCTGCCGGTTCATCGAGGGGGCTGCCGCCCAGGACCACGAGCATCGCCGCCACGCCGTCACTGATGCCCTTGTTGAAATTGCCGGTCTTGAACGCAGGGGTGATCACCTGGTTGATGATTACCGAACTCTGGGCGTCAGTCAGACGATCTTCCAGGCCATAGCCCACTTCGATGCGCAGCTTACGATCATCGCGAGCGACAATCAGCAGCGCGCCGTTGTTTTTGTCTTTCTGCCCGATGCCCCAGTGGCGGCCCAATTGATAGCCGAAGTCTTCGATGCTGGCGCCTTGGAGATTCGCCAGCGTGACGACGACCACCTGCTCGCCGGTGGCCTGTTCATGGGCCTTGAGTTGCCCATCGAGTTGCGCGCGGACCGACGGGTCGAGCATCTGGGCGGAGTCCACCACCCGCCCGGTCAACGCCGGGAAGCTCAATTCGGCCTGGGCCGTGATGGCAAAGACCCAGAGCAACAGCACCAGGCCAAATTTCAACACTCGCATCAGAACTCCTG
>NZ_JAOSHO010000811.1 GCF_025917275.1 Pseudomonas agronomica
AAGAGCATCGACATCATCTGCTGGGGCTTCCAGCCGTCGATGTATTTCATCCGCGACGGCATGGCGCCGAGCATTGGCGAACTGCTCATGGCCAAGGCCCGGGAAGGCGTCGAGGTACGGTTGCTGGGCTGGGAAATGCCGTTCAATACCGCCGGCTTTGGCGGTGAGGCCAATTTGCCCGGCAAGGGCTCGATCCGCCTCATGGACCGGGTGATGCAACGCACCACCGAAGAACAATACGCCTTCGATCGCCAATGGTTTGCGACGTGCGCGGTCGCCGACGACAAGGCCGCGCAACGCACCGCCAGCGGACTGCCGGTGTTTGTCAGTCGCGGATTCAACCTCGATGAAAGGGGTGAGATCGCCCATTGGGTGAAATACGCGAGCCTCGACAGCGAAATCAGCACCAAGATGCGCCAAACGCTGAGATGGACGGCCACCCACCACCAGAAAAGCGTGCTGGTCGACTATGAGTTACCGGACCGCGCGGTCGGTTTCATCATGGGCCACAACATGCTCGACGAGTACTGGGACACGGACAAACATTCGGCACTGAACCGAAGCCAGGACAGCAAACCCGCCCCCAACCGCGGCCCACGCGGCGATACGCCGCGCCAGGACATTTCCTGCCAGCTCAGCGGGCCGATCCTGGAACACCTGCACCACAACTTCGCCGCTGCCTGGCGCAAGGAAACCGGCGAAGACCTGCTCGCCTCGCGCCAATCCATGAAGGTCGGGCCGCAACTGCGCACCCACGGCATGCCGCAAATGGCGCAGATCCTGCGCACCCAACCCCAGGCGGGCAAGCGCGACATCGAGCGGCTCTACATGCAAGCCGTCAACAACGCGACGCAGTTCATCTACATCGAAAACCAGTATTTCCGCTGGCCACCGCTGGCCGAGTTCATCAAGTCGGTCGCCGCCACCCAGACCCAGGGCGGGCGCGATCCCGGCCTGCACGGCGCGTTGCACCTGTTCGTGATCACCAACGCCACCGACGATGGCATCGGCGCCGGCACCGTGAACACCCAACGCATGCTTGAAAGCCTCGGGCGCGCCAACACCATCCCCGGCGTTACCAAGCTGCGGCGCATTCAAAAAATGGAAAAGGAATTCCCGCCCATGCCCCGCGCCGACCCGAACGACCGTCTTGGCCAACAGGAACAGGCCCAATGGAAGGCCGATCTCGAACGCAAAAAACAAGAGATCCTCGACAGCACCGTTGTGCCCGAGGAAATACCCGGCTTGAAGGTGCACATATGCTCCCTGGTCGCCCCCGATTCACCGGGCAAACCCTGGATGCCGGTGTACATCCACTCCAAGCTGATGATCATCAACGACGTGTTCACCACCCATGGCTCGGCCAACATCAACACCCGCAGCATGCAGGTGGACAGCGAGCTGAACATTGCCCATGAGTGGATGAGCGTGACCCAGGCGTTGCGGCGGCGGTTGTGG
>NZ_JAOSHO010000812.1 GCF_025917275.1 Pseudomonas agronomica
GCGACAGCCCAGACACCGAAGATCCCAGCCAAAGCCTACCGCTCGCGCATCGCCTCGGTCCGCGCTTTCAACACGGGCTTGAGCAGGTAATCCAAGACACTCTTCTCCCCGGTGATGATATCCACCGTCGCCACCATCCCCGGGATGATCAGCAACGGTTTCGCATCCCCGCCCAGGTGATTTTTATCGGTACGCACCTGGATCAAATAGAAGCTGTTGCCCTTGTCATCGGTGATGGTGTCGGCGCCGATCAATTCAAGCTTGGCGCTAAGACCGCCATAAATCGTGTAGTCGTAGGCACTGAACTTGACCATGGCTTTCTGGCCTGGATGCAGGAACGCCACGTCTTGCGGTCGGACCTTGGCTTCGATCAGCAGGTTGTCCTCCAGGGGCACGATCTCGATCATATCGCTGCCCGGCTGGACCACGCCGCCGATGGTGTTGACCTTCAACTGCTTGATCACCCCGTGTACCGGCGAGACCACGGTGGTGCGGGTCACGCGGTCGTCGATGGCGATGCTCGTGGCGGTGATTTTTGACAGCTCGGTGCGTTTCTCGTTGAGGTCTTTCGCGGCATCGGAGCGGAAGGTCTGTTCCGATTCGTCGATCTTGCTCTTGATCTCATTGATGGCTGACTCGGCCCGAGGAATCGCCAGGGTCGTGGCGTTGAGCGAGCCGCGGATTTCCACCGCGCTGCGCTTCAGACGCAGGATTTCGACGGGTGAGACTGCCCCGGTGCCGACCAGCGGCGCCGACATGTTCATTTCTTCTTGCAGCAAGGCCAGCGCCGAGCTGAACTGGCCTTGCTTGGAGCGAAACTCCGCGAGCTCCTGGGTTTTCTGCCGCAGCTGTTCGGTCAGGGTCCGCTGCTCGCTGGCCAGGCGGCGCTGGCGTTGTTCATGGAGCGCACGCTCGTCTTCGGCCACCTGCGGCGCCTTGCCGGTCACTTCGCTGGACAACTGCAAGGGCCGTCCTTCGGCCTCTGCCGACAAGCGTTCGACCTGGGCCATCAGCGCATAACGATCCGCCTCGCTCTCGCCCTTGTTCGACAGGAACCGCGTGTCGTCCAGGCGCAGCAAGGTGTCGCCCTTGTTCACCATCTGGCCTTCGCGCACGAAAATCTCGGTGACGATGCCGCCTTCGAGGTTCTGGATCACCTGGACCTTGCTCGACGGAATCGCCTTGCCTTCGCCGGTGGTGACTTCCTGCAACACCGCCAGTTTGGCCCAGACCAGCCCACTGAGGATCAAACCGGCGGCCAGCCACACGGTGACGCGCGAGCGGCGCGGCGAGTCCTGCAGCGTCGCGCCGGCGGTCTCCGGCATGAACTCGCTTTCGGCGCTTTTGCTGAAACTGCCGATGTAGCTTCGGGCGGCTGGATCCGGGGTTTGAGCAGACATAGGGCGGTACCCGTTGGTTAAATGAAATGGAGCTGGGTGCTGCTTT
>NZ_JAOSHO010000813.1 GCF_025917275.1 Pseudomonas agronomica
AGCGGGAGCAAGCTCCCTCGCCACCGGTGACAGGACTGTGGAACGGGTCTGTTACGAAGTGTGTCTAGACTTCGTTAAAGTCCCCAACGAGTGAATAACCCATGACCACCCCAACCAGCCACTACACCGGTGAGGAGCGCAGCAAACGCATCTTCGCCATCGTCGGTGCCTCATCCGGCAACCTGGTCGAATGGTTCGACTTCTACGTCTATGCGTTCTGCGCGATTTACTTCGCGCCGGCTTTCTTCCCGTCGGACAACCCGACGGTGCAACTGGTCAACACGGCGGGTGTGTTCGCCGCCGGCTTCCTGATGCGCCCCATCGGCGGATGGATTTTCGGTCGGGTGGCGGATCGTCACGGGCGCAAGAACTCGATGATGATCTCGGTGCTGATGATGTGTTTCGGCTCGTTGCTCATCGCCTGCCTGCCCACCTACAAGGACATCGGTGTCTGGGCACCGTTGCTGCTGTTGTTCGCGCGCTTGCTTCAGGGGCTGTCGGTGGGCGGCGAGTACGGCACCACCGCCACCTACATGAGCGAAGTCGCCCTGAAAGGCCAGCGTGGCTTCTTTGCGTCGTTCCAGTACGTGACGCTGATTGGCGGACAACTGCTGGCGGTGTCGCTGGTGGTGATCCTGCAACAGTTTCTCAACGAAGACGAACTGCGTGCCTATGGCTGGCGGATTCCGTTCGTGGTGGGCGCGATAGCGGCCGTGATTTCCCTGTTCCTGCGCCGCTCCCTGAAGGAAACCAGCAGCAAGGAAATGCGCGAAAACAAGGACGCCGGCAGCATCGCCGCGCTGTTTCGCAGCCACAAGGCCGCCTTCATCACCGTGCTGGGCTACACCGCCGGCGGTTCGCTGATTTTCTATACCTTCACCACTTACATGCAGAAATACCTGGTGAACACCGCCGGCCTGCACGCCAAGACCGCCAGCTACATCATGACCGGCGCGCTGTTTCTCTATATGTGCATGCAACCGCTGTTCGGCATGCTGGCGGACAAGATCGGCCGGCGTAATTCCATGCTCTGGTTCGGCGGCCTGGGGGCGCTGTGCACGGTGCCAATCCTGCTGACGCTCAAAAGCATCAGCAGCCCGTTTTTGGCATTTGTCCTGATCACGTTGGCGCTGGCGATCGTCAGTTTCTACACCTCCATCAGCGGCCTGGTGAAAGCCGAAATGTTTCCACCCGAAGTGCGGGCACTGGGCGTAGGGTTGGCCTATGCAGTGGCCAATGCGATTTTTGGCGGATCGGCGGAATACGTCGCCTTGAGCCTGAAAGCCCAGGGCATGGAGAACGCCTTTTACTGGTATGTCACGGTGATGATGGTGGTGGCGTTCCTGTTCAGCCTGCGCCTGCCCAAGCAGCCGGCATATTTACACCATGACCTTTAAGGCTTGTTTGATTCATTGTGGCCAGCGATTGCCCCGCTGGGCCCTGTAG
>NZ_JAOSHO010000814.1 GCF_025917275.1 Pseudomonas agronomica
ATCGCGAGCAAGCTCGCTCCCACAAGGGGTTTGGTGGGGTTCTTGCCTATTCGGGACCATTTAAAGATTTGCCCTACAGACCCTGCCTACTTTCCTGACTTATTTCTCCAGTCATCCCCGGCAAAGTCTCGCGCCCACTTCAGCGTTGCGAGAGGCCTACATGTCCATCAACGACAAAATCCTTGCCCAGGGCAACGTCATTGGTTCGTTGGTGATGGCGCTCATGGACTCGGACCACCCCGATGTCGAAGCGCTGTTGCAAGATTTCCGCAATTGCCTGAACGAATACGACAACTGGGCGGAAGGCTTCTGGACCGGCCGGGCGCTGGCCATCGAGCAGATGTTCAAGGTGGGCAACGAGGTGTCGCTCGCACCCGCGAAAAATGGCGGCAAGCAGGTCAGCGCCGTAGTGGCGGCCTGCCCCGCCCAAGGCCCGCTGACGCTGGTGCACATGTTCCAGTCCTCCCGCTTCGTGCCGATCGGCGATACGCCGGTGATGCTGGAACCGATCATCGGGGGCGAGCCGGGGAAGGAAATTTTCGGCGAGCCGATCCGTCACGAGATCGGGCCGAGCGGCATCCTGGAAGTCAGCGAATGCGACCGAGGCAAGCGCTACCGCATCACCTTTTTTCCTGATGTAACGACTGCTCATGTCGAGGCGCTGTACGCGTCCTACCAGAAGGTGATTGGCGAGCTCGAAGGCTGGCTGAGTGCCGAGTGGGACGAGTTTCACCCCCTGTGGAAAGAGTTCTCCGACAGCGGCTTCGCGAAGCGCTTCAATGTGCTCCAGCAAGCCGAGCTTCGCGGCTTTGAAAGAGCCGTGTACGGACTGTGGGACAGCGTCAAACAGCTTTTCGAGCTGCTGGCGGACCTGCAAGCCAACAGCGAAAAGCTGTTGGAATACCTTACCGAAGCCGAGCTTGAGCAACTGCTGGAAGCGTCATCCGAAGCGATTGCCAAAGGCCTGATGATCCTCAGCGATGAGCCCTTGCTCTTCGTCTACACGGCGGCCTTTACCAGTTGGCTGCGGATGATGCCGCCGCAGTACAGCGCCGAGGTCATGGGCGAGTTGCGCGCCTCGGTGCTGATCAACTTCCTGTTGGCGGCGGTTACCGGTGGACTGGGCGTCGGCCTGCGCATGAGCGGCAAGGTGCTGCGTCATGTCCGTTCGGAACGCGTCCGGACGTGGCTGCAGGCCTCGAGCCAACGCCTGGGTCAACTCAGCGGCGACAGCCTTAACGCCCATGCCGATGCGCTCAAGCCAGTGGTGATCGCAGGCCGAGGACCGTCCGTGGGTCCCGCGCCTGTCACTCCGCTACAGATCACTGCAGGAGATTCCCCACCACTGTCGGTCAGAAATCCGGCCCCGGTCGTGCGGGAAAAATCCCAGGCAGCTACACGGCTGAGCAAACAAGAACACCACGACGACGCCTCCACCCAATCG
>NZ_JAOSHO010000815.1 GCF_025917275.1 Pseudomonas agronomica
TCGCGAGCAAGCTCGCTCCCACAGGAGTTCATGGTTGCTTCAATGACCGCCGGCAGCAGGCCCCGCCTTCGCCGCAAACGGCGGTTTCGCCAGCCACACCAGCAGGATCAACCCCATGAACGCCCAGCCCAGCAACGTGAAGTAATCCACGGTGGAGAGCATGTACGCCTGGCTGGTGAGGATCTGGTCGAGCTGGGCGTAGACCGGCGTGCTCGCGCCACCGAGTTGGTTGATCGTCTCGCGGGTGGCCGGCTCGAAGGTGCTGATGCTTTCGCTCAAGTACGCATGGTGCTGGTCGGCGCGGCGGATCCAGATCCAGGTGGTCAGCGACGCGGCGAAGCTGCCGCCCAGGGTTCGCAGGAACGTCGCCAGCCCCGCGCCGTCGGCGATCTGGTGCGGCGGCAAGTCCGACATCAGGATACTCAGGGTCGGCATGAAGAACAGCGCCACGCCGATGCCCATGAACAACTGCACCAGGGCGATGTGCTGGAAATCCACTTCATTGGTGAACCCGGCGCGCATGAAGCAGCTCAGGCCGATCGCCAGGAACGCCAGCCCGGCCAACAGGCGCAGGTCGAACTTGTGGGCGTACTTGCCGACGAAGGGCGACATCAACACCGGCAGGATGCCGATGGGCGCCACCGCCAGGCCGGCCCAGGTGGCCGTGTAGCCCATCTGGGTCTGCAACCATTGCGGCAGGATCAGGTTGATCCCGAAGAACCCGGCGTAACCGCCCACCAGCACAATGGTGCCGATGCGAAAGTTGCGATAGGCAAACAGCCGCAGGTTGACCACCGGATGTCCGTCGGTCATTTCCCAGATCACGAATACCGCCAAGGCAACGACTGAAATCAGCGCGCCAATGATGATGAAATTCGATTCGAACCAGTCCAGGTCATTGCCCTTGTCGAGGATCACTTGCAACGCACCGACCCCGATGATCAGCGTGATCAAGCCGACATAGTCCATCGGCTGGCGACTGGTGACCACTGGCCGCGCCTTGAGCTGCTGGCGCACGACCATCACCGCGAAAATGCCGATGGGCACGTTGATGAAGAAAATCCACGGCCAGCTATAGCTGTCGGTGATCCAGCCGCCGAGGATCGGCCCGGCAATCGGCGCCACCACCGTCACCATCGCCAGCAACGCCAGGGCCATGCCGCGCCTGGCCGGCGGGTACACGGCTATCAGCAGGGTCTGGGTCATCGGGTACAACGGCCCGGCCACCAGCCCCTGGAGCACGCGGAAGCCGATCAGCTCCGGCATCGATGTCGAAATCCCGCACAGGAACGACGCCAGGACGAACAGCATCGTCGCCCACAGAAACAGCTTCACCTCGCCAAACCGACGGCTCAGCCATCCGGTCAGCGGCAGCGCGATGGCGTTGCTCACCGCGAACGAGGTGATCACCCAAGTACCCTGCTCCGAGCTGACGCCCAG
>NZ_JAOSHO010000816.1 GCF_025917275.1 Pseudomonas agronomica
AGCAAGCTCCCTCGCCACGGGTTTGGCTTAAACCTGCAACACCCCACGAAACCCACGCGCCGCGTAATACGACTGCACGCCGTTGTGGTAGATGAACACCCGACCATAACGGTAGTCGCCAAAAATCGCCCCATCGAGCGCACGAAGTTCCGGAGGCGTCGCCAGCCAACTGGACGTCTTGGCATCGAACTCACCGAGCGTTTGCAGGGCTCGGTATTGCTCCTCGGTCAACAGGGTTATCCCCATCGCTTCGGCCATCTCGATCGCGCTGCCCTTGGGCTTGTTCTCCTTGCGCGCATCCAGGGCCGCACGGTCGTAGCAGAGGCTGCGGCGACCGGTGGGGCTCTCCTTTGCGCAATCGCAGAAAGTGACGGCGCCGGTCTGCGGGTCGAGACCGATCACGTCGGGCTCGCCACCGGTGGCTTCCATGGCCTGGAGGGTTTTCAGGGCATTGGGGTTGTTTTCGAGCCGGGTCTGGATGTCGGACCAGAGGATATCTGGGTGACGGTTCGGGTTTTGTTCGAAGCGGGTTTTCAGGGTTTGGATGAGGCTTTCTTGTTCTTGTTTTTTCATGGTTCGGGTGTCCGCGTGTTAATCGGTCATCCAATGATAGTGACTCTGACGGTATGCGTTGAACCAGCAATAGATCGCCGCACTCGCAGCCCTCTGGCAGAATCGCGCCGCGATTAACCTTGAATGAACAAGATCAGTCTTCAGGAATGAAGTCCCGAGTTAACGGAGTAACCCCGATGGTTATAGAAAAAACACAGTGCTTTTTGCAGCTTAGCCGGATGGACACGCATAACCGACTCCGGTTGTTGGCACTGGCGAGCCTACTGCTTGTTGGTTGCTCAAGCTATAAACCCTATCCCCCCAAAGCGGTTGAACGGGACCCGTGCCTGGATGCGGGACCGGTCAAAAGCCAGGCATTCGACCGTTGCGTAGCGGATCGAGAAGCGCGCCAAAAAGTGGCCCTCAGCGCGCTTCTCGACGATGGCCCCTCCCACGAAAAAGCCCTCGTAATCGTTGACCTAGACGAGGAGCACTGTACGAAGTCGTTGTCCCCGGCAGAGGAACAAGCGCTTCCTCTATCCGTGATCGTCAGCTGGAAATTTTCCTCCGAGACGGCCTTGCCGACGCCCGAAGACGCGGCCCGGATGAAGAAGATGGAAGCATTGTTGCTGCCCGCCATACAGGAGAAAGGGTTGGCGAAGTGGCTTTGCACTATCACGTCTGAACATCAGCGGGAATGGCTTTTCCTCACGCGAAACCACGAAGATTTTTTCACGCAGGCAAGGACCGCATTAAATGGGACGTACCCAATCGAGATGAGGGTAAACGGAGCACCGTAGCAAAGGCGAAGGGGTACAAACGCGAACCAGAAACCTAGCCGTTTTTTTTGTGGGAGCGAGCTTGCTCGC
>NZ_JAOSHO010000817.1 GCF_025917275.1 Pseudomonas agronomica
CCCTCGCCACAAAAACTGTATGCCTGCAATGAAGGTTAGCGCAGGATCACCGGCGCCGTATCCCGCGGCAGGTTGTTGCGCTGCACAGGTTCGCCGGCTTGCTCGTGGATCGGGCCGCCGAGCTGTTCGCTCAACTGCCGTGCCACATCTTCCCCCAGCGCCTTGGACACTTCACGCACGACCCGTGGACGATTGAGGCTGATGCGTACGTCCCGGTGGTTCGCCAGCTTGGTGTCCTGGCCTTCGCCCATGGCGGTGAAGGCCGAGGTGATCTCGAAGGTCTTGGTATTGATCAGGCTGAAATCCGCCACCAGCGTCAGGGCAAGCACCGCAGAGTAGCTGTCGGCAGTGCCCAGCTCGTTGATGTCGCGGGTGAAATCGATGTCCGACACGGTGCCGAACAGCACGTAGTCGGCCCCCTTGAAGTTCCCCGCCTTGATCCGCTTGATCACGTCATAGACGTCGCCCTTCGACGATGCGGTATATGGCGTGCCCTGCACCAACTGGAACATCCCGCTGCGCAGGATCTCGCCCTTGATATCACCGGTGAACTTGCGCAGCTCGCCCTGTTCGATGTAGCTGCTGGTGGCCTCCATTTCGTCGTAGCTCGACGAAGCGCTGGCGGCGTATCCATTCGCCTGGAAATTGCTCTGGGCTGAAACCGTGTGGATGTATTCCTCCACGCGCTCCTGATAGGCGAGGTCAGTCACCGCGACTCTTGGAGCCGCCTGCGCGCTGAAGGCGCAAGCCAGGGCCATCATGCCGATCCATGTGCGCATGGCTTATCGCTCCGTGGTCTTGCGGATTTCTTTTTCGTCCATCCATTCGGCCAGGCCGCTTTCGACGTCGATCAGTTGCAGGCTGAATTTGTAGAAGACGTCCTTGTAGTCTTCGCTGCGCTTGACGATGGAGCTGATGGAACCCTCGATGCGGTATTTGGCCGCGATCATGTTGCCGGTCTTGGCCACGGTGCTCTTTTTGTACAAGCCACTCTGGTTCTGTAGCTTGAGCTGGTCGACCTGGCTGTCCATGGCGTTGTTGTCGCTGGCAAAACGCGCCGCTCCGGTCTTCATCAGCTGGGTCTTGATGCTGGTAGTGATTTCACGGGTATCGATGTACTCGCTGGTCTTGTTCTTCACGTCATAGACCTGAACCACTGGACGACCCTGCAGGACGCCGGACTGGGCGAGGGAGCGGGTCATCGACTCGGCGATCATCTGCAGGTCGGTGGAGCCGAACTCGTTGGTCACGGTTTCCACGGCCTTGGTGTCGCCATAGCTGATGTTCTTGTTGCCCAGGACCGGCGAGTTGTTGGCGCAACCGCTGACGAGCAGGGCGGCGAGGGCGAGGGAGGAGATGCGTAGGAACATTGGGTGCTCTCAAATAAAGTTTGTTTTTGTGGCGAGGGGATTTATCCCCG
>NZ_JAOSHO010000818.1 GCF_025917275.1 Pseudomonas agronomica
GTTATCCACAGCGCTGACGGTTGGGTCTCGGCCAATGCGTTGGAGAGTGCGTCGTTGCAATGGCAGGCCAGCGAGTGGCGACAGGATTCACGGATCGAACTGATCTTCGCCGAACCGCAGGACGTGGTTGCGCTGCAAACGAGCTTGGCAAATTGCCGATGTCTGTGAATCAGTCGCGCTTCACGGCTTCCACTTGTTGTGCTCCTGGCGCCATTGGCTGAGTTCGATGACCTCAGCCCTGGGCCGAGTCTGGACCGATTCAATCGGCGCAGGCGGGGTTTCTTCGAACGGCATCGGGTAAGGCGCCAGTTCGATGTGGGCGCTGTGGGCACCAAACTGAGTGATCGTACCCGAATGACGGGTCTCGCCGGTCACCGTGAATTCGAAGTTATACACACGCGCCAGGCGCCGTCGTCCGCTGGCGTCCTTTACGAATCCGATCTTGCGCAGCGCGACATTGCCGTCCAGCAGCTCGATCTTGAGGTTGGCGCAATGTTGCATGACCCTCGCCAAGGCGCGCTCGCGCAAACCATGGTTGTGCCACAGCCAGGCGCCACCGGTAGCCAGCAGCATCAGCACGAAAATGTTTCCAAGGGTCAGCATGAACGAAAAGCTCCAACAAGTTGCCGTCAGCTTAACTGTCTCGCCGGTCTGTCGTACAGGCTGCGTTTAGTCGCATACTGCGCGGCTTGAATTTCATTCGTTTTACGGAAACTTCCCGCATGAAACGTACGCCTCATCTGCTTGCCATCCAGTCCCATGTGATATTTGGCCATGCCGGCAACAGCGCTGCCGTGTTTCCGATGCAGCGGGTCGGCGTAAACGTATGGCCGCTCAATACCGTGCAGTTTTCCAATCATACCCAGTACGGACAATGGGCCGGTGAAGTGCTCGCGCCCGCCCAGATACCGCTGTTGGTGGAAGGCATCGCCGCCATCGGCGAGCTGGGCAATTGCGACGCGGTGCTCTCCGGTTATCTGGGTAGCGCGGCCCAGGGGCAAGCCATTCTGGCGGGTGTGGCGCGGATCAAGGCTTGCAACCCAAAGGCGCTGTACCTGTGTGACCCGGTCATGGGACACCCGGAGAAGGGTTGTATCGTGGCGCCCGAGGTCAGCGAATTCCTGGTGGAGGAAGCCGCTGCCGTGGCCGATATCATGTGCCCGAACCAACTGGAACTGGACAGTTTTTCGGGGCGCAAGGCGCAATCATTGTTTGACTGTCTGGCCATGGCCCGTGCGCTGCTGGCCCGCGGTCCGAAGGTCGTGCTGGTCAAACACCTGGCTTACCCCGGCAAGCCCGAAGACAGTTTCGAGATGCTGCTGGTCACGGCTGATGGCAGTTGGCATTTGCGCCGTCCGCTGCTGGCGTTTCCGCGTCAACCAGTGGGGGTGGGCGACCTCACGTCGGGGTTGTTCCT
>NZ_JAOSHO010000819.1 GCF_025917275.1 Pseudomonas agronomica
CACGCCCACCACCGGTCCGAAGATTTCTTCCTGGAACACGCGCATCTTGTTGTGGCCCTTGAGCAGCGTCGGCTGGATGTAATAGCCGCTCGACAGATCGCCCTCAAGGCGTTCGGCCGCGCCACCGGTCAGCAGCTCGGCGCCCTCTTCCCGGGCGATGTCCAGGTACGAAAGGATCTTGTCGTATTGCTGCTGGGACGCCTGGGCGCCGACCATCGTCTCGGTGTCCAGCGGATTGCCGCGCTTGATCTTGGCGATTTTCTTCATGACCTCGGCCATGAACGGCGCATAGATCGATTCCTGCACCAAGGCGCGGGACGGACAGGTGCAGACTTCGCCCTGGTTGAAGAACGCCAGCACCAAGCCTTCGGCAGCCTTCTCGATGAACGCCGGCTCGGCTTGCATGATGTCTTCGAAGAAGATGTTCGGCGACTTGCCGCCCAGCTCCACGGTAGACGGGATGATGTTCTCGGCCGCGCACTTCATGATGTGCGAACCGACCGGAGTCGAGCCGGTGAACGCGATCTTGGCGATGCGCTTGCTGGTGGCCAGGGCTTCGCCGGCTTCGCGGCCAAAGCCGTGGACAATGTTCAACACGCCGGCGGGCAGCAGGTCGGCGATCAGCTCGACGAACACCGTGATCGACAACGGCGTCTGCTCCGCTGGCTTGAGCACGATGCAGTTGCCGGCGGCCAGGGCCGGGGCGAGTTTCCAGGCGGCCATCAGCAGCGGGAAGTTCCACGGGATGATCTGCCCGACCACGCCCAGCGGCTCGTGGAAATGGTAGGCGGTGGTCAGCTCGTTGATCTCGGCGGCCCCGCCCTCTTGCGCGCGGATGCAGCCGGCGAAATAGCGGAAATGGTCAGCCGACAGCGGCACGTCGGCGTTCAGGGTTTCACGCACGGCCTTGCCGTTGTCCCAGGTCTCGCTGACGGCGAGGATTTCCAGGTTCTGCTCGATGCGGTCGGCAATTTTCAGCAGCACCAGGGAACGGTCCTGGACCGAGGTCTTGCCCCAGGCATCAGCGGCGGCATGGGCCGCGTCCAGGGCTTTGTCGATGTCGGCGGCGCTGGAGCGCGGGAACTCGCCGATGACTTCGCCATTGACCGGCGACGTGTTGGTGAAGTACTCGCCGTTGACCGGCGCGACGAACTCGCCGCCGATGAAGTTGCCATAGCGCGGCTTGAAGGAAACGATGGCGCCTGGGGTTCCGGGTTGTGGGTAGATCATGATGGGCCTCTGCCTGGTCGATGCCTGTCGCGGGACAGGCGATAGGCCGATGGTAGAGAGCCCCGCTGGCCGGACGAATGCGTCATTGGCAGGGGGCTCTCTCGTTATTTGGTCGTAGGTTTCAAGCGATAGGCGCAATTTCAAGGCCGGCGCAGGCCCTTGTGGCGAGGGAGCTTGCTCCCGC
>NZ_JAOSHO010000082.1 GCF_025917275.1 Pseudomonas agronomica
GCTTTATCGCATCGTGATTATTTCAGCCCGACCTTGTACAGCGCCCCGTCGCCCTCGTCCGTCAGCACATAGAGGAAACCATCCGGTCCCTGGCGGACATCGCGGATACGTTCCTGGAGCCCGCCCAGCAAGCGCTCTTCATGGACGACCTTGTCGCCGTCGAACTCCAGGCGGATCAGGTCCTTGGACACCAGCGCCCCGATGAACGCATTGCGCTGCCAAGCCTTGAATCGACCATTGTCGTAAAACGCCATGCCGCTGAGTCCCGGCGATGCCTGCCAGACATGGTGCGGCCCGACGGTGCCTTCGACGGTCTTGCCCTGGGCCTCGGGAATCGGCGCGCCGGAATAGTTGTCGCCGTGGGTCGCCAGTGGCCAGCCATAGTTCTTCCCACGCTCAATGATGTTCAGCTCGTCGCCGCCCTTGGGCCCATGCTCGTTTTCCCAGAGCGTTCCGTTCCACGGGTTGAGCGCAGCGCCCTGAGGGTTGCGCAAGCCGTACGACCAGATCTCCGGGCGGACGTTTTTCTGGCCGACGAAGGGGTTGTCGTCCGGCACCTTGCCGTCGGGGTAGATCCGCGCGATCTTGCCTTGCAGCTTGTCCAGGTCCTGGGCGGTCGGCCGATCGTTGTTTTCCCCCAGGGTGATGAAGAGGTAGCCGTCTCGGTCGAATACCAGGCGGGAACCGAAGTGGTTGCCCGTCGAAAGCTTGGGTTGCTGACGGAAGATCACGTCGAAGTTGTCCAGGCGCGTCAGGTCCTTGGACAACTGCCCACGGCCCACAGCAGTGCCTGCCTTGCCGTCCTCACCTGCCTCGGCATAGGACAGATAGACCGTGCGGTCCTGCTTGAAGTCCGGCGACAGCACCACGTCCAGCAAACCGCCCTGCCCCTTGGCCCAGACCTCGGGAACTCCGCTCAACGGCGCTGACAACTTTCCATCAGCGTTGACCCAACGCAGGTTGCCGGGGCGCTCCGTCACCAGCATGCCCTGTTGCTCCGGCAGGAACGCAACCGACCAGGGATGCTCCAGCCCCCTGACAACGGTGGTGACCTCGACGGTGCCTTCCTCACTCTTGAATGTCTGGACCTGCGCGGCCGAAGCCGGCGTCGCGAAGGCCAGTACAGCGCTTGCACAAAGGGTGGTCATCAGGGTTTTACGCAACATGCACACTTCCTTCTGTGGTGATGGGTAGATCAGACGGCGCCTCAGCGATTGCCATTGTTCGGGTTCCTGGGCGGCGTAGGTGATTCGAGGATGGGGCGCGGCGAGCCCGGTGGTGGACCGGAGCGCGGATAGCCATTGCCGATACCGCCATTTTCCAAGGTGGGTGGCCGAGGAACGGGCGCGGTCGGGTTATCACGTAGCGTCGGCACGTTGGGCTGGGTGCCCTGCATGCTGTTGGGATTGGCCCGGCGAATCGGGCTGTTGTAGGGATTGTTGTTGCCCGGCAGGTTCTGCGCCAGGAGCACGGGACCGTGGCCAGGCGCAGTTGCCTGGACGGCGGTGCTCATCAATAACCCTGCGATGGCGAACATCAGTCTGTTCATGGGACACCTCCCGGATTCACGGATACGGCACGGATATATCGAAAGCACGCTACGCCGCAGGTTCGCTGTTGTCAGGCGAAATGTCCGGACGAAGATGTAACCAAGCGTCTCGGATTTTGGACAAACCCAGGCGCCAACCGCAGCCAACCGGCGCCGCATGGAAACTTTTCCAAATCTCCCACTGTCACCAGAGAGACCATTCACCGGTAAGGAAATCTGCACCATGGCACGGGCAATCTGGAAAGGCGCAATCAGTTTCGGACTGGTCCACATCCCCGTGGCGCTGGTGTCGGCCACGGCCTCCCAAGGTGTGGATTTCGACTGGTTGGACAAACGCACCATGGACCCGGTGGGCTATAAGCGCGTCAACAAGACCACGGGCAAGGAAGTGACCAAGGACGACATCGTCAAGGGCGTCGAATACCAGAAAGGCCAGTATGTGTTGATCAGCGAGGAGGAAATCCGCGCCGCCCACCCCAAGTCCACCCAGACCATCGACATTTTCTCCTTCGTAGACAGCGAGAAAATCCCCCTGCAAAACATCGACAAGCCTTACTTCCTGGCGCCTGACAAGCGCGGCGGAAAAGTCTACGCGTTGTTGCGCGAGACCCTGCTCAAGACCAACAAAGTCGCCCTGGCGAATGTGGTCTTGCACACCCGCCAGCACCTGGCGGCGCTGATGCCCCTGGAATCGGCCCTGGTGCTGGTGATGCTGCGCTGGCCAGCAGAAGTGCGTGAGCTCGACATCCTGGAATTGGGCGACGAAGTCACCAGCCCGACGCTGGCCAAGGGCGAGCTGGACATGGCCAAGCGCCTGGTGGAAGACATGAGTGGCGACTGGGAACCCCAGGAGTACCGCGACAGCTTCCAGGAAAAAATCATGGAACTGGTGGAAAAAAAGGCCACCGAAGGCCGGCTCGAAGCGGTGGAGACCGACCCCGGCGAAGAACAGCGCAAGACCGCCGACGTCATCGACCTTACCGAGCTGCTCAAGCGCAGCCTCGGTGGCAAAGGCAAGGCGCCCGACAAATCGGACGAGAAACCCGCAGCAAAATCGACGAAAACGCGCAAATCCGCTCCAGCTAAAAAAGCCACCAAGGCCTCCCGGGGCTGACCCCCGGGCGCCTGTCACACAAAGGAATCTGTCATGGCCAAGGCCGAGAGTGAATCTGCCCGTCTGTCCGCCGTGGAAGCGGACGCCACAACGACTCGCAGCCGCGCCCGACGGGGTAAGCAGGCCGACACGGGCCGGCTCCCGGAGCGCCTGTCACCGCAGCTGGCCACGCCGGTGGAGCAACCACCGGCCGGGGAATGGCGCTATGAAGTGCAATTTCACGGTTATCGGCTTCTGGCGCGCATCGAAAAAGGTGAGGTCCGGCTGTTCAACCGCCACCACACGGACTGGACCGACCGCCTCAAGCTGCATGCCGAGGCCCTGACGCAGCTGGACCTGGGCGACAGCTGGCTCGATGGCGAACTGGTCCTGCTCGACGGCACCGGTCATTCCGACTTCCCCGCCCTGCGCCAGGCCTTCGAGATCGGTCGTAGCGTCGACATGGTGTACTTCCTCTTCGACGCGCCGTACCTCAATGGTGTCGACCTGCGCGAGCAGCCCGTGGAAGAACGCCGCGCCGCGCTGAAGAATGCCTTGAAGAATAACGCCAGCAAGCGCCTGCGGTTTTCCGAGGCGTTTTCCGCCAGCCAACACGACATCTTCGAAAGCGCTTCAGCCCTCTCCCTCGACAGCGTGGTCGGCAAACGCCTGGGCAGCCCGTATGTCTCGGGACGCAACCCCGATTGGGTCAAGCTCAAGTGTCGACTGCGCCAATGCTTCGTCATCGTCGGGTTCACACGCCCGCAAGGCAAGCGCAACGGTTTCGGTGCGCTGTTGCTGGCGGTCAACGGGCCGTCGGGGCTGGTGTACGCCGGCCGGGTTGGCACGGGTTTCAGCCAGTCCCAGCTCAAGCAATTGCACGAACAAATGTGTGCCCAGGAACGCGAGACCTCACCACTGGACCAGCCGCTCAAAGGCGCACAGGGGCGCGGTGTGCATTGGGTCGAGCCAACACAGGTGTGCGAGGTCGAATTCGCCGAGTGGGCCGGCGACGGCCTGATACGCCACGCGGTGTTCCTTGACCTGCCGGGTGACAGCCAGGCCAATCGGGTGGTCCGCGAGCAACCCATGCCGATAAAAGCTGCTGCCCCCAAACCCAAGCGACGTACCAAGGGCGACACCGCCAAAGTCGACGGCGTGGTCATCACCCACCCCGACCGTGTCATCGATAGCGTCAGTGGCGTGCAGAAAGCCGAGCTGGCGCAATATTACCTGGACATCGCTCCGTGGATCCTGCCGCACCTCAAGTTGCGGCCGGTTGCGCTGGTGAGGGCACCAGAAGGAATTGGCGAGGAACTGTTCTTCCAGAAACATGCCGATCGCCTGGAAATCCCTCATATCACGCAGCTGGATCCGCGCCTGGACCCGGGCCATGCGCCGCTGATGGAAATCGACAGTATCCATGCCCTGGTTGGCGCGGCGCAGATGGGTGCCGTGGAATTTCACACCTGGACCGCAACCCATGACCGGATCGAGGCGCCCGATCTGTTCGTCCTGGACCTGGACCCGGACCCGTCACTGCCCTGGAGCGCCATGCTGGAGGCGACGCGCATGACCTTGTCGGTCCTCGACGAGCTGGGTTTGCAAGGATTTCTCAAGACCAGCGGTGGCAAAGGCATGCACATCATCGTGCCACTGGCCCGCAGCGAGGGATGGGACACCACCAAGGCCTTCGCCAAGGCCATATCGCAATTCCTGACCCGGCAGATGCCTCAACGGATCACCGCGACCATGGGGCCGAAAAATCGCGTGGGCAAGGTGTTCGTCGACTATCTGCGCAACGCCCGCGGAGCCAGCACCGTAGCCGCCTACTCGGTACGCGCGAGGCCCGGGCTACCGGTGTCGGTGCCGATCGCCCGGGACGAACTCGCCGGCCTGCGCAATGCCCAGCAGTGGGATATGCAGACTGCGCTGGAACGGGCCAAAGGCCTGGGCGGCGATCCGTGGGAAGGCTATAGCCATCGTCAGCGGATTACCGCCAGGATGTGGGAGCAGTTGGATGCGCAAAAACCCACCGACTGAAACCTGTGGCGGCGTAGGAGCGTAAGAGCACGTAGGGGCTGTCGAGTGCAACGAGGCTGCGATCTTGTCCCAAACAATTGAGTCACAAGCGAAAAGGCCAAGATCAGAATCAAAAGATCGTCCGAACGCGGCCCGAGCCTTCGCCAGCTCCTACGGAGTTTAAATCCAGACAAAAATCCCCAGCAGCGCGCCGAAGAACGCCCACTTCTGCAGGTAATACAACGTGCGGTTGCGTTTCTTCAGCGCCTTGCCTTGCAGGCGGATCTTGTACAGCCGGGAAAACGCCCGGTTCAGGCCGCCGGTCTTGTCCCCCGCATCATTCGGCGCGCCGGCGGCGGCCATGACGGTGCGGCTGAACCAGCGGTTGAACGCCGTGGCCCAACGGTATTTCATCGGCCGCTCCACGTCGCAGAACAAGATGATACGGTTCTGCGGCGTGGTGTTTTCGGCGTAGTGAATGAACGTCTCGTCGAACACCACCGCTTCGCCATCACGCCAGTGATAGGTCTCGCCATCGACATTGATGTAGCACCCGGCATCGTTGGGCGTCTGCAGGCCGAGGTGGTAGCGATAGGACCCGGCATACGGATCGCGATGGCGCACCAGTTTCGAGCCGGACGGCAATTCGGCGAACATCGCCGCCTTGATCGATCCGATGCCTTGCACCAGTTCGGTCGTGCGCGGGCACAGCTTCATGGCCGACGGATGGCTGTCGCCGTACCACTTGAGGTAGAAGCGCTTCCAGCCGGTCTTGAAGAACGAGTTGAAGCCCACGTCGTCATATTGGTTGGAACGCTTGATCTCCCCTGCTTGCAGCAGGCTCTGGCCTTCGGCGCGGATTTCTTCCCAATGCGCCTGCAGCGGGCTCAGGTCCGGGAACTGCTCGGGGTTGAGGAACGGCTTGTTCGGCCATTTCGAACAGAGGTACAGCAGGCAATTGATCGGCGCGAGGAAGGACGAGTGGTCGCTCAGCTGGCGCCCGAGCTTGTGCCGCACGCGTCCGCGCAGATGCACATAGCCGATGGAGAGGATATAGATCGCAACGATGATGAGCTTCACGGAGTCGGTCAGGTCCAGAAGTGAAGAGGCTGCTTCTCCAGGCCAGCCAAGCGGCAAGGGAGAGGCGTCGAGTGAGATGGCATTTTAGCCACAGTTTGTAACCTGAAGTTATCCTCCAGTTGTGAAAAACTGTCTAGCCAGGGCAACACCCTATCGTTAACGCGCCCAGATCAGTACAATCGCCGCCAAATATCACGCGCCCCCTTTTGGCCGATGCCGGAAATCCCGACTTCGGCGCATATCTACTCGGGCCAGGCGCTCCGTATGCTGCTGTCCTCTTATGCCGGATGGACCCTTGCGCTTGCGACCGCGAAGCCTCTAGCGCGGTGCGGATCGGCGCAAACAGGTACTGAACAGGTACTGCCGCACCCTTAGCTACTCTGAATGTTCCGCAGGATAAACCTTTGATCTCTACAGCTAACATCACGATGCAGTTCGGCGCCAAGCCACTGTTCGAAAACGTCTCTGTCAAGTTTGGCGCGGGTAACCGCTACGGCCTGATCGGCGCCAACGGTTGCGGCAAGTCGACCTTCATGAAAATCCTCGGCGACGACCTCGAGCCGTCCGGCGGCCAGGTGATGCTGGAGCCGAACGTACGCCTGGGTAAACTGCGCCAGGACCAGTTCGCCTACGAGCAATTCACCGTGATCGACACCGTGATCATGGGCCACGAAGAGCTGTGGAAGGTCAAGGCCGAGCGCGACCGCATCTACTCGCTGCCGGAAATGACCGAAGAAGACGGCATGGCCGTGGCCGAGCTGGAAACCGAATTCGCCGAGATGGACGGCTATACCGCCGAATCCCGCGCCGGTGAACTGCTGCTGGGCCTGGGCATTCCCCTGGAACAGCATTTCGGCCCGATGACCGAAGTCGCGCCAGGCTGGAAGCTGCGTGTGTTGCTCGCCCAGGCACTGTTCTCCGATCCGGAAGTGCTGTTGCTCGACGAACCGACCAACCACCTGGACATCAATACCATCCGTTGGCTGGAAAACATCCTCACGGCGCGTAACAGCACCATGATCATCATTTCCCACGACCGGCACTTCCTCAACAGCGTCTGCACCCACATGGCCGACCTGGACTACGGTGAGCTGCGCCTGTTCCCGGGCAACTACGACGAGTACATGATCGCGGCCACCCAGTCCCGCGAGCAACTGCTGTCGGACAACGCCAAGAAGAAAGCCCAGATCGCCGAACTGCAGACGTTCGTCAGTCGTTTCTCGGCCAACGCCTCGAAAGCCAAGCAGGCCACCTCCCGCGCCAAGCAGATCGACAAGATCCAACTGGCCGAGGTCAAGCCGTCGAGCCGCGTCAGCCCGTTCATTCGCTTCGAACAGACCAAGAAGCTGCACCGCCAGGCCGTGACCATCGAGCGCATGTCCAAGGGCTTCGACGGCAAGACCCTGTTCAAGAACTTCAGCTTCACCGTCGAAGCCGGCGAGCGCGTGGCGATCATCGGCCCGAACGGTATCGGCAAGACCACCCTGCTGCGCACCCTGATGGGCGAGCTGACGCCGGACGCCGGTTCGGTCAAATGGACCGAAAGCGCGGAGCTGGGCTACTACGCCCAGGACCACGCCCACGACTTCCAGGATGACGTCAGCCTGTTCGACTGGATGGGCCAATGGACCCAGGGCGAACAGATGATCCGGGGCACCCTGGGCCGCATGCTGTTTTCCAACGACGAGATCCTCAAGTCGGTCAAGGTCATCTCCGGTGGCGAACAGGGTCGCATGCTGTTCGGCAAGCTGATCCTGCAAAAGCCGAACGTGCTGGTCATGGACGAACCGACCAACCACCTGGACATGGAATCCATCGAAGCGCTGAACCTGGCGCTGGAGAACTACCCAGGCACGCTGATCTTCGTCAGCCACGACCGTGAGTTCGTATCGTCCCTGGCAACCCGCATCATCGAACTGAGCGCCGATGGCGTGGTCGACTTCAGCGGCACTTATGACGACTACCTGCGCAGCCAGGGTGTGATGTTCTAGGAGCAGCCACGAGCGGTAAGCGTCGAGTTGCAAGTGAAAGCCCTGTCCATGTGACCGGGCTTTTTCGTTTCAACAAAAACCTGTGGGAGCGAGCCTGCTCACGAAATGGCCACTCCTACCAGCATCCCATTGCCTGACCCACCGCCATCGCGAGCAAGCTCGCTCCCACAGTGTTTGGGTGTACTTGAGTCCTGGGGCAGGCCCAAGTCCCGTGTGGGAGCGAGCTTGCTCGCGATGGCGTCGGCACAGTCATCCCGCTCTACAACCGTTAGCCAGCTTCCTTTTCTTCCCGTCACACGCCATGATGAACCACTCCTGCCGCTGCCCGCGAACGAGTCCCATGCCAACAGCCCAGCCCGCCCCCAGTTCCTTGTCGATCACCTTGCAGATCGTCTCCATCGTTTTCTATACCTTCATTGCCTTCCTCTGCATCGGCCTGCCGATTGCGGTGTTGCCCGGGTATGTCCACGAGCAATTGGGCTTCAGTGCGGTCATCGCCGGGCTGACCATCGGTTCCCAGTACCTCGCCACCCTGCTCAGCCGGCCCATGGCCGGGCGATTGTCAGACAGCGTCGGCACCAAGCGGGCCATCGTCTATGGCTTGCTGGGGATTCTGCTCAGCGGCCTGCTGACGCTGATCTCGACGCTGCTGCAGGACTTTGCGCTGCCAAGCCTGTTGATCCTGATTGCCGGTCGCTTGCTGTTGGGAGTGGCCCAGGGCCTGATCGGCGTCGGGACGATCAGTTGGTGCATGGGCCAGGTCGGCGTGGAACACACCGCCCGGTCGATTTCCTGGAACGGCATCGCTTCCTACGGGGCCATTGCCATCGGTGCGCCGCTGGGGGTGGTGATGGTCGGCAGCCTCGGCTTCGCCAGCCTGGGCATCGCCTTGTCATTGCTGGCCGGCATGGCGCTGCTGCTGATTCGCAACAAACCCTCGGTGCCAGTCGTGCGCGGCGAGCGCCTGCCGTTCTGGGCCGTGTTCGGGCGCATTTCGCCGTTTGGCACGAGCCTGTGCCTGGCCTCGATCGGCTATGGCACGCTCACCACGTTCATCACTCTGTTCTACGTCAGCCGCGGCTGGACGGGCGCGGCATGGTGCCTGACGGTTTTCGGCATCTGCTTCATCCTGTCGCGGCTGTTGTTCATTTCCAGCATCGCGCGCTTCGGTGGTTTCAGCTCGGCGATTGTCTGCATGAGCATCGAAACCGTGGGCCTGGTGTTGCTGTGGCTGGCACCGTCCACCGCGTTCGCCCTGATCGGCGCGGGGTTGGCGGGCTTCGGGCTGTCGCTGGTCTACCCGGCGCTGGGGGTGGAGGCCATCAAGCAGGTACCCAACAGCAGCCGGGGCGCCGGATTGAGCGCCTACGCGGTGTTTTTCGACTTGGCATTGGCGATTGCCGGGCCACTGATGGGCGCGGTGGCGTCGAACCTGGGGTACCCCTCGATCTTCTTTTTTGCCGCACTGCTTTCAGTCGTCGGCCTGGGACTGGCCTTGCTGCTGAGGCGCCGGGCCGAAAAAGCCGATTATTGATCCGCCGTCCTCAGGCCGGCCCGCGTCGGCTTGCCGAGGGCGTCGCTGAAGAAGCGAGTGGCTTCGGTGATCATGGTGCGATGGATGTCCTTGCGGTCGACGCCATCGGCATCGGTGCACAGCGCCGGCATCGCGGCGATCTGCTCATCGGTGCAGGGCGCCAGGAACACGAAGTGCCCTGCCCCGGCCAAGGTCTTGAAATCCGGCGCCGTGGGGAGCTTGCGAGCCAGCGCGGCGGCGTTCTTGTCAAATGCCACCAGCTTGTCGCCGTCGCCGCTGTACAGCAGCACAGGGACATGGACATCCGCCAGGGTGTGGCGCCCGAACTTCAAGCTCAGCGGCGCCATCAGCAATAATGCACGAACCCTGGGATCAGCCACCGGGGCTAGGTCATCGCGATCGGCAACCAGTTCACCTTGGGTATTGCACGCGTCGCGGTCGTCCGGTCGTTCCTGGCAGTAGCGGCGCAGGCGATTGAGGTCCGGCGTGGCGCCGGACAGGATCAAGGCGGTTTCGCCACCCGCCGAATAGCCAATGACACCGACCTGCCCGGCATTCACGAAGGGTGAAAGCATCGGGTCATTCAGTGTCGCGGTGATGGCCTCGGAAATCTGGATCGGCCGACCATACAGGTTACTCAAGGTGCCGAGCCGGCTGTGATCCTGGGCGTTGTCGCCCGGATGAATCACCGCCACCACGACGAACCCCTTGCGCGCCAGTGACGTGGCCAGGTCATGCAGGGCCAGCGGCGTGCCGGTGTTGCCATGGGACAGCATCAACAACGGAAACCGCCCGATGGCGATCTGGGCGTCCGGTGCCGCGTCGATCTGGTAGCCCCCCAGCGAGCTGGATTGCTCCCGGGCGGACGATGGATAAAACGCGATGGCGTGCATCGGCTGTCGATCCAGCGGATCGAGGAAGCTCAACTCATGAAAGCCGGCGCTCCAGTGCGGATGCGGTGCCGGCGCGGCGTGCACCGAACCGAGACTGGTAGCCAGACAAAGCAGCAACGCTGCACCAAGACGTTTCATTTGAATCTTCCACCTTCACCAGCGCGCGGGAAGGCCCCGCTGCTCGCATATTGGCCGTGCATAACCTGCGCCAGAACCAGCGCCAAATGCAGGAAAACCCTGCATCCCGGCCATCCAATGACGACGAGAATACAGGGTTTTGCGAAGGTTGCCCGTAATGCTTGGGGCTTTTACGCAAGCCTTACGCAGCGGCGAACTGCTGGCCGATCTGCAACTGGGCCTCATGCATGGCTTTGGCGCGCATGTCATCCCCGTAGGCCAGGCCCTCGGCGCGGACAAATTCGATGTCTGTAATGCCGAGGAAACCGAAAACCAGTTTCAGGTATTCCTCGTGGCCAATGCCACTTGGCTGGCCGGCATGCAGGCCGCCGGAGGTGGAAACGATCAGCAGCTTCTTGCCACCACACAGGCCTTCGGGACCGGCTTCGGTGTAGCGGAACGTCTTGCCAGCCACGGCGATGCGATCGATCCAGGCCTTGAGCTGCGTTGGGATGCTGAAGTTGTACATCGGCGCTGCGATCACCACGGCGTCTGCCGCGAGGAACTCGGCCATGGTCGACTCACTGAGCTCGGCTTCATGCTTGAGGGCGGCGTCGCGCAGCTCGGCGCTGGTGCCGGCGGCAACCAGAGTCTGGGAGGAAAAGTGGCTGATGGCATCGGCAGCGAGGTCACGATAAGTGACGGTAATGTCCGGCTCGGCGGCTTTCCACGCTTGAACAAGCTCACGGCTCAATTGGCGCGAAGCGGAGTTGTCGCCGAGGATGCTCGAATCGATGTGCAACAGTTTCATGTGAGTGCTCTCCAAGTGAGGATCGCGGCTGGGCGATCAATTGAGAACAATCCTATCGATGAAACCAATGTCCGATAAGTCGGCAGAAATGCGATAGTTCGTTCCATCAACAGGACAATCGAGCTCGGACATGCAAGACCTCAACGATCTGTATTACTTTGCCAAGGTGGTCGAAGCCGAGGGTTTTGCGGCTGCCGGGCGCTTGCTGGGTATCCCGAAGTCGCGGCTGTCGCGGCGCATCGCCGAGTTGGAGGAACGCCTCGGTGCCCGCCTGCTGCAACGCACGACACGCCAGTTGAAGCTCACCGCCGTCGGCGAACGCTACCTGCGCCATTGCCAGGCGATGTTGCTCGAAGCGGAAATGGCCGACGAGGCAGTGGCGAGCATGTCCAGCGAACCCCGCGGGCGGTTGCGGGTGTCGAGCCCCGTGGGGCTGGCGCATCAGTTTTTGCCGTCGATCATCGAAACCTTCCTGGCGAAGTATCCCCAGGTGCAATTGGAAATGACCCTGCTGAACCGGCGAGTGGACCTGATCGGCGAGGGCATCGACGTGGCCTTGCGTGTGCGCGATCTCGGGGACGAAGACCCGTTGCTGATGACCCGGCGCCTGCGTCAGGCCCGGCTGATGATGGTCGCCAGCCCGGCCTTCACCCAGGGCCGGCGGATCGAAACCCCGGACGACCTGAGGCAACTGCCGGTGTTGGGCGCGCTGGAGGCCGATCGGCTGGTCCATCTGCGCCTGCTCGACAGCACCGGGCAAAATGTCGAGCTGGCCCTGGAAGCGCGCCTGGGCATCGACGATTTCATCGTGCGTCGCGCTTGCGCCCTCGCCGGCCTGGGTTTCACGTTGCTGCCCAGCATGTATTGCGAAGAAGAACTGCAGGACGGCAGGTTGGTGGAGCTGCTGCCCGGCTGGTCATCGCCCGATGGCTGGTTGCAGGCGGTCTATCCTCACCGGCGCGGTATGCTGCCGGCGGTGCGCGCCTGGATCGATCACCTGGTGGCGGCGTTCGAACAATGTGGAGACAAAACGATATGAGCTTGAGCGAAGAGGATGTCGCACAGTTTTGCCTGGGCTTGCCAGGGGCCAGGGAGGATTACAAATGGGGTGGCGTGCGGGTGTTTTCCATCGCGGGAAACAAGATGTTCGCCCTGCAGGGGCTGCGCAGTGATTCGTTGGCGTTCAAGGTCGACAAAGACCTGTTCCTTGGCCATTGCGACCGGCCAGGCATCCATCCAGCGCCTTATCTGGCCCGGGCGCAGTGGATCATCATGAACGTGCCCTACCCGCTGGGCGATGATGAATTGCGCGGGTTGCTGCAGCGCTCCCATCAACTGGTGGTGAGCAAATTGCCCAAGCGCACGCAGGTTGGGTTGTTGCTGTAGCGGTGGCTGGCGGGTACAACCGACCCACTGTGGGAGCGAGCTTGCTCGCGATAGCGGTCTTCAATCCAATATCGATACTGGCTGGGCTGACCTCATCGCGAGCAAGCTCGCTCCCACAAGGGATGCGTGGCGGCTAGAACAACGCCAACAGATGCCCGCCCAGAAACAACTGATCGACCCAGAACCCCTGGTGCAACAACACGATGAACCAGAACACCACCTGGAACGATACCTTGCGAGTCTTGTGGCGAAACACCTGTTGCGCCAGCATCGCGCCGGGCCAGCCGCCGGCCAGTTCGACGGCGTGCAAGACGTTTTCCGGCGTGCGCCAGGCATCCATCCGCGCCTTGCGCTTGTCACCCCAGTAAAGCAGGAATGCCACCAGGCTGACGCAGCCATAGGCGACCATCGGCACCCAGGACTCGCCTTGCAGCCCGAGCAACAGCGACCCCACCAGCGGCAACGCGCACAGCAGCGCGAACACCACCAGTTTGATCCGTAGGTTCTGCACGGTTCCGCCGGTTTTATGGGCGCCGCGCCTGGCCGATTCGGTCATGGCTTGGCCGCTGTCCAGTCCACCCAACCAAACTGCCAGGTCGCCAGGATCAACAGGCCAAACGCGATCCGATACCAGGCAAACACCGCGTAGCTGTGGCTGGCGATAAACCGCAACAAGCCTTTGACGGCGATCATGGCGAAAATGAACGCGGTGATGAAGCCAATGGCAAACACCGGGAAATCCGCCGGGACGAACAATTCGCGGTATTTATAGCCCGAATAGACTGCCGCACCGACCATGGTCGGCATTGCCAGGAAGAACGAGAACTCAGTGGCGGTCTTGCGCGACAAGCCGAACAACAGGCCGCCGATGATGGTTGCCCCGGAGCGGGAGGTGCCGGGAATCATCGCGATGCACTGGGCCAGGCCGACTTTCAGGGCGTCCTTCCACGTCATGTCATCCACGGTTTCGGCGTGGACCCGGTGCTGGCGCTGTTCGGCCCAGAGCATCACGAGCCCACCCAGCACCAGCGCCGTAGCGACGGTAATCGGGTTGAACAGGTAATGATGGATCCAGTCGGCGAGGAGCACGCCCAGTATCACCGCCGGAAAGAAGGCAATCAGCAAATTGGCGGTAAACCGGCGAGCGCCAGGCTGTGTGGGCAAGCCCAGCACCACGTCGAAGATCTTGCGCCGAAACTCCCAGACCACCGCGAGGATCGCGCCGAGCTGGATGATGATGTTGAAGGCCATCGAACGCTCGCCCCCGAACTCGAGCAAGTCGGCCACAACGATCTGGTGCCCCGTGCTGGAAATCGGCAGGAACTCCGTCAAGCCCTCTACCACGCCAAGAATCAATGCCGAAAAGGCGGTCCACAAATCCATTCTTCCCCCAAAAAAGGCCTGTCTATCCAGGCCTCATCACTATTAAACGTCATGCAAGTGCACGCAGCGGCTGCACGATAACCGCGACCTTGCAAAAAAAACCAATGAAAAAGCAGAACCGGCTCAGGTTTTACGCTGCGGGGCCGAGATCCTATCAGACAAGCCCTGATAACGCTGCCGCGTCATGACCCAGGTCAATTCAGCAGGGCCGCCGAGCGTTAAAGTGCCGGCCGTCGTATATGACAAGAATAAAAACCGGAGTGACAGCGTATGAATAGCTTGCGCAGTGTATCGATCAGCCGACGCTTGTGGCTCATCCTGATCGTGGCGGTCGTGATGTTGTTCACGCTCGGCGCATTGATGCTCAACCAGATCCATAGCGATCTGTATTCGGCCAAGGTCCAGAAAACCCAGCACGTGGTGCAGACCGCCAGCGGCGTGCTCGCCTACTACCATGGCCTGGAAACCGCCGGCACCCTGACCCGCGAGGCCGCGCAAAAGCAGGCCCTCAGCGCCGTCCGCGGCCTGCGCTACAACCAGACGGACTATTTCTGGATCAACGACCTGACGCCGGTCATGGTCATGCACCCGGCCAACCCGAAGCTCGAAGGCCAGAACCTCTCGGCGATTCGCGACCCGAACGGGTATGCGCTGTTCAACGAAATGGTCGCCATCGCCAAGGCCAAGGGCGCCGGGATGATCAACTACCTCTGGCCCAAGCCAGGCGCTGATGCGCCGGTGGGCAAGACCTCTTACGTCCAGCTGTTCGAGCCTTGGGGCTGGATCATCGGTTCCGGCGTCTACATAGATGACGTCCAGGCCGAGTTCCAGGCCCAACTGATCAAGGCCTCGCTGGTCGGCCTGGTTATCACTTTGCTGATGGGCCTGTTGTTGACCCTGATCGTACGCAGCATCGTCCGCCCTCTGCAGGAGACCGTAAACGCCATGGCCAACATCGCCAGTGGCGAAAGCGACCTGACTCGAACCCTTGATACCCACGGCCAGGATGAAGTCACCCAATTGGCCCGGCACTTCAACGCGTTCACCGCGAAACTGCGGCAAGTCGTCGGCCAGTTGCAGGCCTCGGCCAGCGCCTTGGGGCAATCGTCCAGTGAACTGGGCAACGACGCCGCCCAGGCCCAGCAGCGCAGCCAACAGCAATCGCAGCAAATGGAGCTGGTGGCGACCGCCATCAACGAAGTGACCTACGGCGTGCAGGACGTGGCAAAAAACGCCGAACATGCCGCCAGCGAAATGCGCGACGCCGAATCCCAGGCCCAGCAAGGCCAGGTCAATATCGACGGCAGCCTGCAACAGATCGACCGGCTGTCCCAGACCATCGACCAGGCCGTAGAGGTGATCCGCACCCTGGCCAGTGAAAGCACCCAGATCGGCAGCGTGCTGGAAGTGATCCGCTCCATCGCCGAGCAGACCAACCTGCTGGCGCTCAACGCGGCGATCGAAGCCGCCCGTGCTGGCGAACAGGGTCGCGGCTTTGCCGTCGTAGCCGATGAAGTGCGCCTGCTGGCCCAGCGCACACAAAAGTCCACCGCCGAAATCCAGGCCATGATCGAACGCCTGCAAAACCACTCCGAAGCGGCGGTGAAGGTCATCAGCGACAGCAGCCGCGCTTCGCAACTGACGATCGAGCAGGCCGGACTGGCAGGCGCCAGCCTCAACGCTATCGGCCAGGCCTTGCGCAACCTCAACAGCCTGAACGCCTCCATCGCCAGCGCCACCCTGCAACAGGCCCACGTGGTGGAGGACATCAACCAGAACGTCACCCAGGCCGCCGGCCTCTCCCACAGCACCGCCGTGGCTGCCGAGCAATCGAGCCTGGCCAGCGCACGCCTGAAGGACCTCAGCGAACAGCTGAACGGCCTGCTCAAGCAATTCAGGGTCTAGAGCGTAGCCCTGTGGCGAGGAAGCTTGCCCTTGATGCGTAGG
>NZ_JAOSHO010000820.1 GCF_025917275.1 Pseudomonas agronomica
AGCTATCCAACAGCCAACCAATCACCCCCTGACACAACCGATAAGGACGCCCCCATGCTCGACTCCCTGGAAAAAATGCTCGCCAAGGGCATGGACAACTCCCTCCTCCGCTTCGGCCTCGGCAAAGGCTACCTAGACCTAGGCGAGTTCCCCCGCGCCGCCGAACACCTCCAACGCTGCGTCGAATTCGACCCCAAGTATTCGGCGGCGTGGAAACTACTGGGCAAAGCCCACCAAGGCCAAGGCGACACCGCCGCAGCCCGCCAAGCTTGGGAAAAAGGCCTGGAAGCTGCCCGCGCCCACGGCGACAAACAGGCCGAAAAAGAAATGACCGTGTTCCTCAAAAAACTGGATCGCCATCCCTGACTTCACACAAAACTGCTTTTGTGGCGAGGGAGCTTGCTCCCGCTTGAGTGCGAAGCACTCACAAAAAAGCCCACCACGTTCTCAACACCATCCCGCCAAGCAGCCAACACACAAAACCCTGTGGTGAGGGGATTTATCCCCGCTGGGCTGCGCAGCAGCCCCAAACAGCCAACCGCGGTCTGTCTGACATATTGAGAACTAAAAGAAACTTCTCTTAATAGATGTCTGCTCTCGGCCAGAAGCGGTCAGTAACGCACACAACGGTGCTTTGGGGAATTACCACTTTTGCGTAAGTGTAAGTTTACAGCAGGTAAGGGTAACCTCCAGAATGTTTTTAGCTTATCTTGTCGCTAACGCTTCTTTATACTTCTCAAAAGATGCTTTTCATTTGCGCTTGCATGTACAGCCTGAATTTATTTATCTATGCATAACCTTTTCAGCCATTTATTCCATGCGCTAGTCACGAGAGGAGGGCACCAGAGCATTACGACAAGATCTTTTCCGAGAATACGAAGCTATCAGCAGTGTGTCTACGCTCAATGATGGGCTGAGCTTTTGAGTGCATTAATGTCCGCTTCTGGCCTCAGACTCTACGAAACCAGAAACGATTCGCTCATATCAATCGTCTACACACTGGCTCCTCGTCGCCGCTCCCCTAGCTGCCTAAAGTCAATTGCGTGGCACCCAAGTTGAATCAGCTTCATCTTCGCTCTCGAAATCATAATCATAGTCAATCAAGCTTGCCGACACTTCGCCAAGTTCAAATTTGCCTAAAGCTCTGGTGCCGAACAGTACAGCGTTTTTTATTTCGACATTGAATTTAATGTCTCGACCAGGAACCTCAGTATCATTTCTATGAGAGCCGCTTGCTGAACCGCTAAAAATAGCGCTCAAGCCACCATCAAACGTGAACGAGTCCAGATCTCCGATTTCAACCTCATCAATAAAAGTGTCAGATTCTGCGATGGCCCTTGAAAACTCCTTCCCATTTGGTAAGTCATATTTAAAATTCTCGCAGGCATCTCGACAAACCTCTTCTACTTGATC
>NZ_JAOSHO010000821.1 GCF_025917275.1 Pseudomonas agronomica
GCGAGCAAGCTCGCTCCCACAAGGGTCTTCATTTAATTGGAGAGGTTCGGCAACCCAAAAAACGCCCGAGCGCAGGCCGTGCTGTGGGCCGCCAGATCTTCCTGGGTTTCGCCTCGGTGCAAGGCCACTTCGCGCAACACGTCCGTCAGGTAGGCCGGCTCGTTGCGGCCGTTCTTCGGTTTGGGGCGCAGGGTACGTGGCAGCAAGTACGGTGCATCGCTTTCGAGCATCAGCCGGCCGCGGGGAATCTCGCGCACCAAGGGATGTAGATGCGTGCCCCTGCGCTCATCGCAGATCCACCCGGTGATGCCGATGTGCAGGTCCAGGTCGAGGTAGCTGAACAGCGCTTTCTTCTCGCCGGTAAAGCAATGAACCACCGCGGCGGGCAATCGGTCACGGAAATCCCGGAGGATTTCCAGCAGGCGCTGGTCGGCGTCGCGCTCATGAAGGAAGACTGGCAATTGCAACTCGACGGCGAGGGCAAGGTGCTCCTCCAGGACTTTTTCCTGCTGGGGGCGCGGAGAAAAATCACGGTTGAAATCCAATCCGCATTCACCCACCGCGCGGACGCGGTCCTGCTTGAGCAGATCCTTCAGGTGCCGGGCGCTGTCGGCCGTCCAGTCGCTGGCGCTGTGGGGGTGGATACCTGCGGTGGAAAACAGTCGTTGCCCGTCTTCATCGAGGTGCTGGCACAGTTCGAGCGCCTGTTCGCTGCCCTCGATGCTGGTGCCGGTCAGCACCAATTGACAGACCCCGGCCTCATAGGCGCGCTCAAGCACCGCCTGGTGTTTGTCGGCGAAACTGGGGTTGGTCAGGTTGACGCCGATATCGATGAGTTGCATGGTGCTACCTCGGCCCAAAGGGCGGAAAGCATATCAGAGCTGTAGATTTATAAGAAAAGCCAAGAACTACAATGAGTTGCGGCTGTCTGTTGAGGCCACGAGACAGGTCGGGGTGGTGCAAATGCCATCGCTGTGCCAGTCTTTCGCACTTTTCAGCGCCCCAAGGTGCTCTGTTCTGTCGGCCTGACGCTCGGTTTTTATCACCGAAATGGTTCGGCAATATCCCTCCGGAGAGTGGATGACACGTCCCCAGGTGTTGCTACTGCTTTGTTGTTCCTTGCTGTTGCCGATGTCGGCCGAAGCGCGGCTGCCTGGGCCGGTGCAGGCCGTTGCGCCGGGGACCGCGCGCGACCTGGCGCAAATACGCAGCAGCCGGGTGTTGAGAGTATTGGTCAATCAGAGCCGCAACAGTTCCGGTGAAATCCAGGGCCAACCCATCGGCGTCGAATATCATCGGTTGCGAGCTTTCGAGCAATACCTCAACGGCCATGCTCGGGATGGCCAGGAAATCACCCTCAAAATCATTCCCATGGCCAAGGATCAACTGCTCGGCGCCTTGCAGC
>NZ_JAOSHO010000822.1 GCF_025917275.1 Pseudomonas agronomica
CTGACCACCGCCAGTTGGGTGTTCGTCTGTGCCTTCGCGGCCTTGCCGATGGTGTTTATCCAGCACATCAGCTACACCGATGCATTCTTCGAGACCATGTCGGGCATCACGACCACGGGCTCGACCATCCTGACCGGGCTGGACACTGCATCCCCGGGCTTGCTGATCTGGCGCTCGATGTTGCACTGGCTCGGCGGCATCGGTTTTATCGGCATGGCCGTGGCAGTCCTGCCATTGCTGCGGGTCGGCGGCATGCGGTTGTTCCAGACCGAATCATCGGACTGGTCGGAGAAAGTCACGCCGCGTTCCCACGTCGCAGCCAACTACATCCTGTGGATCTACGTCGGGTTAACCGCCCTCTCGACCCTGGCGCTGTGGCTGGCCGGCATGACGCCCTTCGAAGCGATCAACCATGCGATGTCGCTGATTTCCACCGGCGGGTTTTCAACCTCTGATTCTTCCCTGGCGCACTGGCCGCAACCGGCGGTTCATTGGGTGTCGGTGGTCGTCATGATGGCCGGCTCGCTGCCCTTCACGCTGTACGTAGCGACATTGCGAGGCCACCGGCGCGCCTTGCTCAAGGATCAGCAAGTCAGGGGGTTCGTCGGGTTCCTGGTGGTCACCTGGCTCGTGGTCGGTACCTGGCTGTGCCTGAACAGCGATTACGGGTGGTGGGACGCGGTCCGCATCGTGGCGGTCAACGTCACGTCGGTCGTCACGACCACGGGCGTGGCCCTGGGTGACTACACGCTGTGGGGCAGTTTCGCCCTGTTGCTGTTCTTCTACCTGACCTTCGTCGGCGGCTGCTCGGGGTCCACGGCCGGAGGCCTGAAGATTTTTCGCTTCCAGGTCGCCAAGGTGCTGCTGATGGGCAGCTTGAAGCAATTGATCCACCCCCGGGCGGTGATCCAGAAGAAATACAACAACCACCCCATCGACGAGGAGATCGTTCGCTCGCTGCTGACCTTCTCGTTCTTCTTCACCATCACGATCGGCGCCATCGCCCTGGGCCTCGCGCTGATCGGCCTGGACTGGACGACCGCCCTGACCGGCGCAGCCACCGCCGTGTGCAACGTCGGCCCGGGTCTGGGCAACATTATCGGGCCGGCCGGCAACTTCTCGACCTTGCCGGACTCGGCAAAATGGCTGCTGACCATCGGCATGCTCCTGGGACGCCTGGAAATCCTGACGGTGCTGGTGCTGTTCACGCCGGTGTTCTGGAAATACTGACCCTTCGCCACGGCCTGAGCGGCAAGCACACCGGCACCACCCGCACCGATCGCACCAGCAAGTCTTCCGTGACCTCGGCCATTGCGAAGGATCGTGATACGCGCGGTCTGAGCAAGGCGTCGGCGATTTCTGTGGCTACCCCGGGTACTCACAACACCAAGGGC
>NZ_JAOSHO010000823.1 GCF_025917275.1 Pseudomonas agronomica
GAGGCTGCGATCTTTCCCCAGCCACTTGAGTCCCAAGCGAAAGATCAAAAGATCAAAAGATCGCAGGCTACGCCAGCTCCTACAGGGCACCCGGCGAGGCGCTACTATTTGCCAAGCTTGCGCAACTCATCCGATTCCACCACCCGCACCCCATCCTGTTCTTCCAGCGCCAGACGCCACATGGCCCGGGCCAGTTGGCAGGCTTCGATGCCGTGGTATTTGCCCGGGATCAACTTGGACAACGGCCCGGCCAGTTGCTCGGCCAAACGCGGCTCTACTCGATCTCCCAGCAACAGCGAGGGACGGCAGAGGGTCAGTTGCGGCCAGTCCTGGGCCTTGAGGGCGGCTTCCATTTCACCTTTGACCCGGTTGTAGAAAATCGAAGACTTGGCATCGGCCCCCAGCGCGCTGATCACGATCAGATGGCGTGCGCCCAGCTCCCGGGCGCGTTTGGCGAAGGCCACCACCAGGTCCAGGTCCACCGCGCGAAAGGCCTGCTCGGAGCCGGCTTTCTTGATAGTGGTGCCGAGGCAGCAGAAGGCTATGTCGACCGGGCCTTCCAGCCGCTGCAGCAGGTCGGCCGGTTCCCCAACCGGATTTTCCAGGTGCGGATGCTCGGCCAGTGGCCGGCGGGACGGCGCCAGTACCCGGGTGATGGTCGGCTCGTTGAGCAGCCGATCCAGCAGGTGTTCCCCGGTCAACCCGGTCGCGCCGGCGAGCAAAACATGCTGAGGCGTCAAGTACATAGTGTTTCCCCCTTGATACGGTTCAGCTTAGTTGCTCTTTTTGGCCTCGTCGTTCAGTGCAGCACTTTGCAACGCTTTCCGCGCCTGCTGCTTGCGTAGCAATTGCCAGTGGGACAGCACGGTGCGAGGCGCCCAGATCTGCGGCTCGGAGGCTTCGAAATTGTCCGCCTGCTCCCGCTCCGCGACGATGCCCTTGGCACGCTTGAAGGCTTGTTCCAAGTCGTCGGTCTGGTTCAGTGCCTGGGCGAACAGGGCGTCGCCAAAGTAAGTGAAGTTGGCCTCTTCCGAGCAGCCGAAGGACACCCGGTCGGCCCGCGAAGCGGTCATCACCAGGGTCCGTTCATCCTTGAGCGCCGGAATGAAACCGCCGGAATAGCAGGCGGAAATCACCACGATCTTGTCGCGGTTCTTCAGCGGCGCCAGCACCGCGGCCAGTTCGTCGGCGGGCAGGTCGGCCAGTTCCATGCGCGGTTGGTCGAGGACCAGTTCGTGCTCGCTGGTGCCATGGCTGGTCAGGTAGATGAACACCAGGTCTTCCGGGCCGCTGCGCTCGGCCAGGGTGGCGACGGCGCGGCGCAGGCTTTCGCGAGTGGCCATGGGACGGTCGCCGAGGTGGTCGCGGTGATTCACCAGGCGGATCTGACCGA
>NZ_JAOSHO010000824.1 GCF_025917275.1 Pseudomonas agronomica
AGCTCCTACAGAGCCCAGTGGGGGCGAGCGTACCCCTTATTCAGGAGGTCAAAGTTTCAACTGCCCGATCGCCTTGTTCAATTCTCCCGCCAATGTCGCCAGTTCATGACTGGTGGTCGCCGACTCCACGGTCTGGCGCACAGTGTTTTCGGTCACGTCGCGAATACTCACCACCACCCGGTTCATTTCTTCGGCGACATGGCTTTGCTGTTCGGCCGCGACGGCGATCTGGGTGTTGCTCTCGCGCATCTGCGCCACCGCCTCGGTGATCTGCGCCAATGCGTCGCCGGCCTCGCAAGCCTGCTGCACGCAATCGTCGGCCTTGTGCGAACTTTCCTGCATGAAATCCACCGCGTCGCGGGTCCCGGCCTGCAGGGCCGAGACCATGGTGGTGATTTCATCCGTCGAGGCCTGGACTCGCTTGGCGAGGTTGCGCACTTCATCGGCCACCACGGCAAAGCCCCGTCCCATCTCGCCGGCACGGGCCGCTTCGATGGCGGCATTGAGGGCCAGCAGGTTGGTCTGCTCGGCGATGCTGTGGATCACGCTGACCACACCGTTGATTTTCTGGCTGTCTTCGGCCAGGCGCTGGATCATTTCGGCGGTCTGCTGGACGCCGGTAGACAGCCCGGTGATCGATTGCTGCACGCGGCTGACCACTTCGCGACCATTGCCGGCCAAGGCGTCGGTGGTTTTCGACAGGTCGCGGGTGGCGCCGGCGTGCTGGGCGATGTGATAAACCGTGGCCGACATCTCGTTGATCGCCGTGGCGGCCTGATCGGTTTCGCTCTGCTGGCCGAGCATGCCGTGGCGCACTTCGTTCATGCTCGACGCCAGCCGAGCGGCGCCGCTGTCTAGTTGCCGTGCGGTGCTGGCAACGGTGTCGACCACGCGTTGATAACCGGCCTGCATGGCATTGAACGCCGCGGCCATCTGGCCCACTTCGTCCTTGCAGGCCAACGGCACACGGGCAGACAGGTCACCGGTTTTCTCTACGTGCAGCATCACGTCCTTCAAGGTATTGAGCTGGCTGAGCAGAAAGCGGATCAGCAATTGCGACGCGCCCAGCATCGCCAGCATCAGCACGAACACGGCCATGGCGTATTGGCTGAAGCGTTCGGCGAAGACCTGGCCCAGGCTCACCCCACGGACTTGCTGTTCAAGGTGCATGGCATAGAGCACCAACAACAACGTTGTGGCGAAGGCGACGGCGTTGACCGCCCAGAATTTGTATTTCAGCGAAATATTGCTAAGCCAGGCACCCATGGAAGGTCTTCTCTGATAGCGGAAACAGTTTTGGCAAGGTGCCATTATTTTGCTGCTATTCGGAGGGCTGGGTTTTGATGTGGGTCAACGAACGCCGAAACCCACTTGTGGGAGCGAGCTTGCTCGC
>NZ_JAOSHO010000825.1 GCF_025917275.1 Pseudomonas agronomica
TCGCGAGCAAGCTCGCTCCCACAGTAATTTAGGGAGTTTCTGAATTTTTCTTCTCCTGCCTTGACGATATCGCTTCAATAGGTTTTGATTACTTACGTTATCTTTCGAATCGAAACTTAAGCCGTCATGTCAAAGCGCAATACACCACAGCGTCGCCACAACATCCTCGCCTTGCTTCAGGAGCAGGGCGAAGTCAGCGTGGATGAACTGGCCAAGCGCTTCGAAACCTCCGAAGTTACGATTCGCAAGGATCTCGCCGCCCTGGAGACCAACGGCCTGCTGCTGCGTCGCTACGGTGGCGCGGTGCCGATGCCCCAGGAGTTGGTGGCCGACAGCGCCCAGGCCGTGTCCAAATACAAACAAGCCATCGCCCGGGCCGCGGTCAAGCGGATCCGCGAACATGCTCGGATCATCATCGACAGCGGCAGTACTACTGCGGCCATGATCCCTCAACTTGGCAATCAACCAGGGCTGGTGGTGATGACCAATTCCCTGCACGTCGCCAATGCCTTGAGCGAGCTGGAGCATGAGCCGGTGTTGTTAATGACCGGCGGCACCTGGGATCCGCATTCCGAGTCCTTCCAAGGCCAAGTTGCCGAGCAAGTGCTGCGTTCCTATGACTTCGACCAGTTGTTCATCGGTGCCGACGGCATCGACCTGGCGCGTGGCACAACCACTTTCAACGAACTGCTGGGCCTGAGCCGCGTAATGGCTGAGGTCGCCCGCGAAGTGATCGTGATGGTGGAGGCCGACAAGATCGGCCGCAAGATTCCCAACCTGGAACTGCCGTGGAGCAGCGTCCATACCTTGATTACCGATGATCGCCTGCCCGTGGAGGCACGCGATCAGATTCAGGCCCGCGGCATCAATGTCATCTGCGCGCCTGTCAGCCAGGAGAAATAGCATGTGTGGAATTGTCGGCGCCGTTGCTGAACGCAACATCACGGCCATCTTGCTTGAAGGCCTCAAACGTCTCGAATATCGCGGCTACGACAGTGCCGGCGTAGCGGTTTTTACCAATGATGAGAAGCTCGCGCGCATGCGTCGTCCGGGCAAGGTCAGTGAGCTGGAACGAGCGCTGGACGCTGAGCCGCTGATTGGCCGCCTGGGCATCGCCCACACCCGCTGGGCCACCCATGGCGCGCCGTGCGAGCGTAACGCCCATCCGCATTTTTCCGGCGACCTGGCGGTGGTGCACAACGGCATCATCGAGAATTATGAAGCCTTGCGCGAACAGCTCAAGGCGCTCGGCTATGTGTTCACCTCGGACACCGACACCGAAGTCATCGCCCATTTGCTCGCCCACAAGCTCAAGGATCTGGCGGACCTGACCGTGGCGCTCAAGGCCACGGTCAAGGAGCTCCATGGCGCCTATGGCCTGGCGGTGAT
>NZ_JAOSHO010000826.1 GCF_025917275.1 Pseudomonas agronomica
ATCGCGAGCAAGCTCGCTCCCACAGGGATTTCCTACCACCAGGCACCCCTTGCAGGTGCCTGGTCTACAGCGGTTTAGCCGATGGTCATCAGGCTGGCGTTACCACCTGCCGCAGCGGTGTTGACGCTCAGCGCGCGTTCGATCACCAGGCGCTCCAACGCGATGTTGGTTTCGCCTTGGGACAAACCATGCACCCCGACGATCGCCCCGGCGCGCTTGGCCACTTGCTGACAGACACCGCGCAGTTGGTCCGAGTCGCCGTGATGCAGGACCGCGTCGAACAGCACGTCGTCCTTGGTCCAGTCGGCTACGCGCTGGATGCGCGCCTGAATCTCCTTCGGCAAGCGTGCGAATACGGCCTTGCTGGTGTCGGTTTCCGGCCATACCGCCGAGCCGCCCACGGCCAGGACGGCCGCCAGTTGCGTGAGCAGGTCGCCTTCCACGTCCGCCAGGCACAGTACATGCTCGCGCGGCAGGATGGCGTAGCTGTTGCGTTCGCCGGTCGGGCCGGTGAGCTGGCGGGTGATGCCGCTTTGCGATTGGGCGGCGAACTGCACGCACAGGGCACTCAGTTCGGCGAGCTTCTGGCTGTCGGCCCAGGCTTGCAGGGCGGTCAGCGGTTTGCTCATGGCGTCGCGCAAACGCAGGTCCGGCGCGGCCAGGGCATCGCCGCGCACGAAGGATTGCTGGATCGCATCGGTCGGACGGGTCGACAGCAGGCGGTACAGGTACAGCGGGCCACCAGCCTTCGGACCAGTGCCCGACAGGCCTTCGCCACCGAACGGCTGCACACCGACCACGGCACCGACGATGTTGCGGTTCACGTAGACGTTACCGGCATGGACGTTGTCGATCACCTTGGCGATGGTCTCGTCGATGCGGGTGTGCACGCCCAACGTCAGGCCGTAGCCGGAAGCGTTGATCTGGTTGATCAACTGGTCCAGTTCCTTGCGCTTGTAGCGCACCACGTGCAGCACCGGGCCGAAGATCTCGCGCTGCAGCTCATCGAAGCTTTCCAGCTCGATCAGCGTCGGCATCACGAAGGTGCCGCGCTTGCATTCGTCGCTGTCGGCAATTGCCATCTGGTACACGGTGCGGCCTTTGTCGCGCATGGCCTGGATGTGTTTCTCGATGCCGGCCTTGGCTTCGGCGTCGATTACCGGGCCGATGTCTACGGACAGGCGCTCCGGGTTGCCGAGGCGCGATTCGGCCATGGCGCCCTTGAGCATTTCGATGACGCGGTCGGCGGAATCTTCCTGCAGGCACAACACACGCAGGGCTGAGCAACGCTGGCCGGCGCTGTCGAAGGCCGAAGACACCACGTCGATGACCACTTGTTCGGTCAGGGCCGAGGAGTCGACGATCATCGCGTTCTGGCCACCGGTT
>NZ_JAOSHO010000827.1 GCF_025917275.1 Pseudomonas agronomica
CCAGCGCGCCCTGGTTCGGCAGCTCATGGAGCTTGCCGCGCCCGCCGCCCAGTTGACTGCGCGACTGCACGCTGGAGATCACCAGCATCGGGATCGAATCGGCGTAGGCCTGGCCCATGGCGGTGGTGATGTTGGTCATGCCCGGGCCGGTGATGATGAAGCACACGCCCGGCTTGCCGCTGACCCGGGCGTAGCCGTCGGCCATGAAACCGGCACCCTGTTCATGGCGCGGCGTCACGTGGCGGATGCTCGAACGGGCCAGCCCGCGATACAACTCGACGGTGTGCACCCCGGGAATGCCGAAGACCTGCTCCACGCCATAGCCTTCGAGTAACTTGACCAATACTTCGCCGCACGTCGCCATTGCCATTGCCTTTTTCTTGTCTTGAAAAGAGTCCCGCACGTCACCTGGCGGGCCCCTTTTGCTCTGAGGGAATGGCGTTATTGGAACGGTCAGGCCGTAGCGGCAACAATGGATAAAAAGTCATACTAGCCATGTCCTCACGTCATGGCTTGGATCCCAAATGAAACGACTCCCTCCGCTGCCGACGCTGCACACGTTTCTGATCACAGCCCAATGCTGCAACTTCACCCGCGCCGCTGAACAACTGCACATCACCCAGGGCGCGGTGAGCCGGCAGATCGCCGGGCTGGAGGATCACCTGGGGTATGCGCTGTTCCAGCGCCAGGCGCGCGGCTTGAGCCTGACCGCCGAGGGCCAGGCGTGGCTGCCTCGGGTGCAGCAGGTGTTCAGCCTCATCGGCGAAGCGGTCGAGCAGATCGGCGAGAAGCGCCAGACCCTGCAACTCAAGGCCCCGACCTGTGTGATGCGCTGGCTGCTGCCGCGCCTGTTGCAATGGCAGAAGGAGCGCCCGGACGTGCCGGTGGAACTGACCACCACGGTCCGGCACGGCGTGGATTTCCGACGCGAGGCGTTCGATGCGGCGGTGGTCTACGGCCCGCCGCCCGACGCTTCATTGGCGTGCTTGCCGCTGTTCGATGAACAACTGACGCCGGTCTGCTCCCGCCCCCTGTTGGAAGGCCCGGTACCGCTGCGCTCACCTGCCGATCTGCAACAGCACCTGCTGCTGCACCCTACCGCCGACGAGCGCGACTGGAAGGCCTGGCTGGCGGCGGCCGACGTGCACCTGAGCAATGTCAGCAAGGGCCAGCATTTCGAAACCCTGGACCTGGCGATGTCCATGGCCTCCCAAGGCACGGGCGTGGCGATTGGCGACTGGTCGCTGATCGGCGAAGACTTGAGCGCCGGCCGGCTGGTGATGCCGTTCGAATTGAAGGTCAGGACCGGGTTGGGTTATCACCTGGTGTATCCGCGCAAAGCCGAGGTGTCGGGGCCGTTGCAGGAATTGATGGGGTGGTTGGTGG
>NZ_JAOSHO010000828.1 GCF_025917275.1 Pseudomonas agronomica
CGACGCCGGACAGCGGCATTCAATCGCCCGAGGCGTGGCAGAACCAGGACACGCCAAGCGCCACTGTTGATAACCAACAATGGTGGACACGTTTTGGCAGCCGGCAACTCGACCAACTGATCGAACAGGCGCGCCTGGGCAGTTTCGACCTCGCTGCCGCCATGGCCCGGGTTCGCCAGGCCCAGGCCAGCGCGGTGATTGCAGGCGCGCCGTTACTGCCGCAAATCACCGCCGGGCTCAATGGCAATCGCCAGGAACTGCTGCGGGGCAAGGGCTACAGCCAGTTGGACGTGGATCGCAACAACCGCACCATCGACTACTACGACGCTCATCTCAGCGCCAGTTACGAGCTGGATTTCTGGGGCGGAAAACGGGCGGCCCGGGACAGTGCGCTGAGCACGTTGTCGGCCACGCAGTTTGATCGGGCGACTGTGGAACTGACTCTGCTCAGCGCCGTCGCCAACAGCTATAGCCAAGCCTTGTCACTGCGCGAGCAACAGCGCATTGCCGAACTGAACCTGGCCAACGCCCGGCATGTGCTCGACCTGGTGCAAACCCGCTACGACGCCGGCAGCGCCACGGCACTGGAACTGTCCCAACAAAAGAGTCTGGTGGCGGCCCAGGAGCGACGGTTACCGCAAGTGCAGCAACAAGCCCGCGAGGCGTTGATCACCCTCGCGGCACTGTTGGGCGAACCGGTGCAATCGCTCAAGCTGGACAATGAACCCTTCGACGCATTGCGCTGGCCCGCCATCGACGCCGGGGTGCCCAGCGACCTGCTGCTGCGCCGTCCCGACATCGCCGCCGCCGAAGCCCGCCTTGCCGCCGCCCAGGCCGACATCACCGTCGCCCGCGCGGCCATGCTGCCCTCGGCCACCCTGGGCCTGAGCCTGGCCACCGGCGCCGACATCGCCGACCAGTTGCTGCGCAACAACGTCTACAACCTCAGCGCCGGGCTGGCCGCGCCGATTTTCAACAACGGTCGCCTGAAGGCCGAGCGGGACCGGGCCACCGCGCGCCAGGAAGAACTGCTGGAGGCCTACCGCGCCGCCATCATCAACGGCTTCGCCGACGTCGAAAAAGCCCTGAACAGCATCCGCGGCCTGGACCAGCAACGGCAATGGCAAAGCGAAGAACTGAACCAGGCCCAAAGCGCCTTCGACATCGCCCAGCGCCGCTACCAGGCCGGCGCCGAAGACCTGCTCACCGTGCTCGAAACCCAACGCACGTTGTACGCGGCGCAGGACATGAACGTGCAGTTGCGACTGGCGCGGGTGCAGGCGAGCGTGGCGTTGTACAAGGCGTTGGGTGGGGGTTGGCGAACGACGCAAATCTGAAGAGGAGCACCATCGTGGCGAGGGAGCTTGCTCCCG
>NZ_JAOSHO010000829.1 GCF_025917275.1 Pseudomonas agronomica
GTGGGGCATCCACATTCTATGGAGTTGTCTTTATGGGCCCATGGCTCGATAGCATCACCGGCTGGCTGACCGTCAATCCGCAGTGGCTGGCGATGGCGGTGTTTGTCGTCGCGTGCGTTGAATGCCTGGCCATCGCCGGGTTGATCGTGCCCGGCACCGTGCTGTTGTTCGCGATCGCGGTGCTGGCCGGCAGTGGTGCGTTGTCCTTGGGTGAAACCTTGCTGCTGGGCCTTCTCGGCGGATTGCTGGGGGACCTGGTGTCGTACTTCCTGGGCCGGCATTTCCACCAGAACATCCGGCGCCTGCCGGGGCTGCGGCATCATCCGGAATGGATGAGCGCTGCGGAAGGCTATTTCCAGCGCTACGGCATCGCCAGCCTGCTGGTGGGACGCTTTATCGGCCCGTTGCGACCGATGCTGCCAATGGTGGCCGGGATGTGCGACATGCCGTTCCCGCGCTTCGCCGTCGTCAGCCTGGTGGCCGCGTCAGGTTGGACCGTCGCCTATTTGCTGCCGGGCTGGGCCACTGGCGCGGCGTTCCGCCTGCCATTGCCCGAAGGCTTCTGGCCGCAGGCCGGCGTCGTCATCGGCAGCATCGCGTTGATGCTCGGCCTGAGCGTCAACAGCAGCCTGCGTCGTCATCGCCATGCCTCGGCAATCATCGCCGGTGTTGGCCTGGCGATCCTGGTCAGCCTGTTCATCGGCTTCCGCTACCTGGCCGCCTTCGACCAGGGCTTGATGGCGCTGGTGCAGGAGCATCGCAGCGCGACGCTGGATGAAATCGCCGTGACCTTCACGTTGATCGGTGAATTTCGCAACATGCTGATCTTCAGCGCCCTGTTGACCGGACTGCTGTTATTGGCGCGCCAGTGGCGGCAGGCGATCTTTGCCGGGGCCACCATGTTGCTCACTGCCCTGGCGAACACCGGCACCAAGCACTTCTTCGCCCGCGTTCGCCCGGAAATCCTCACCGACCCCTTGACCAGCTACAGCATGCCCAGCGGCCACGCCTCCGGCGCATTTGCCCTGTTCCTGAGCCTCGCCGTACTGGCCGGTCGCGGCCAACCACCACGCCTGCGCCTGACCTGGCTGTTGCTTGGTTCGTTGCCGGCGTTAGCCATTGCCCTGTCGCGGGTCTACCTCGGCGCGCACTGGCCAAGCGACGTCGTTGCCGGCGCCATGCTCGCCGCCAGCGTCTGCGCCGCCGTGCTGTGGTTGAGCCAACGCCAGGAACCGCTGCGCGCCATGCCGCCAAAGATCTGGTGGTTGATTTTGCCGGCGCTGGTGGCGGTGTTCAGTTTCTTCGCCTTGCGGCATTTGCCGCATGCGATGTTGCGGTATGCCTACTGATACCAGAGACATAGCATCT